>CAYUFH010000067.1:0-7950 GCA_964444015.1 uncultured Gammaproteobacteria bacterium
GAGGCAGACTGTAAATCTGCTCACGCAAGTGTTCGCTGGTTCGAACCCAGCCCTACCCACCATTTTCATCAACCCATATAACGGTTCGAACAAGCGAACGCTGCTTGATTTTTTTGCGCGACCTTGCGGTCGCAGAGCCCTACCCACCATTCTTACTAGTCCAAAGCAACTAGGGTCTTTAATAGAAACTAGTTAGTTGATTGATTAAAAATAATTTTGTTTCGCGTATAAGGATTATAGTGAGCTCAGAGCTTATAGTCGAATCTGCTATTGCCTACCACCAGCGTGGTGACTATAGTGAAGCGGAGAAACTCTGCAAAGAAGCACTTAAACAAAACCCTAAGGAGACTCGTGCTTATCGGCTATTAGGGATTATGGCTCATCAATACTCTCAGCACGATTTAGCAAAACAATTATTAGAAAAAGCCGTGGAGCTTAACCCTTTAGATCCAGCTGCCTATATTGAACTTGGTATTGCGACCAAACATGGCTCAGAACTAGATGCAAGAAAAGCACAAAGCGCTATCAACCTTTTTGAGACTGCATTTAAACTAGATCCAAGCCAAGCTAAACCACTTACTTTAATAGTAGCCGTACTTTGCGAATATGGAGAATTAGATGAAGCCCTCAAAATCGCAGATTTAACTGTAGAAGTAGAACCCGAGAATGCTCATAGCCATATCTCTAGAGCTAATGTACTTAAACTACAGGGCGAGATCGCTGCTGCAATAACTGAGTATGAGTTGGCTTATCAGCTCAATCCTAAATCTGGCATAGCCTTGCACAATCTTATTAACATTATTGATCATAGAGATAAAACAGAACTTGCTAAGCGCAATATAAAACTAGTCAAAACTTTAATCAAAAATCAAATGTCTCGCAGCGAAGAGACATTATTGCATTTCGCCCTAGCAAAAATCTATGATGAGATTAAAGACTATCCAAACGCTTTTAAACACTTGATTATAGGCAATGACCTTAAGCGCAAATCAATCAATTTCTGTATCAACAATACTAGCGAGAAAGCAGATTACTTAATTTCCACTATCAAACAAGCTGAATTAAGTCCAGCTAAACCTGACCTAGAAGCTTACGCTAAATACCCAAGACCAATTTTCATATTAGGGATGCCTCGCTCTGGCTCTAGCTTGATTGAGCAAATCCTAGCTTCACATAGTGATGTTTTTGGTGCTGGCGAGCTATTCACTCTATCACAAAGCTTAGCCATCACCGATGATTCTGTAACTGCAACGCAAGACTGCATTAATAGAATAAGCAAACTCAACTCCCAAGAATTAACTCAGCAAGGTATTAAATATTTAAATACACTCAATAATAAAAATAACTCAAATTATGTCTGCGACAAGCTTCCAGCCAATTTTTGGCACGTTGCTCTGATTAGACATATACTACCCCACGCCATTATTATTCATAGCGAGCGTGATGCTATAGATACTTGCCTTTCTTGCTACCAGCAGAATTTCACAAGCGGGCATAATTATATCTACGATCTAAAAGATTTAGCCAGCTATTACAACGCCTACGCAAGATTGATGAAACACTGGCAGGGACTTTACCCTGAACATATATATAAACTTAGCTATGAAGCGCTAACAGAGAATCAAGAACTGGAAACACGCAAGCTACTAGAACACTGCCAGCTCGAGTGGCAAGACCAGTGCCTAGATTTTCATAAAACTAAGCGCAGTGTTGCAACAGCAAGTGCTGTTCAAGTCAGAGAGCCGATATATAAACACTCAGTTGCTAAATGGCAACACTATCAAGAATATTTAAAACCACTTCTAGATACTCTGGAAATTAACACTTAGCTGCTTGCAGAGCTGATAGAGCTGATTTAAGCTCAGCAACCTTATCTAATCGCTCCCAAGGTAGATCTAACTCATCTCTACCGAAATGACCATAAGCAGCTACACGCTGGTAGAACTTACCGCCTCTTTCTTTAGGCATTAATCTTAGTTTGAAGTTTTGGATAATTGCATAAGGTCTAAAGTCAAAGACTTTAGCAGCAATTTCTGCCAGCTTCGCATCAACATCATCTCCATCAATCTTAGCTGTTCCGTAAGTATTGATATTGATACTGATAGGCTGAGCTACGCCAATAGCATAAGAAAGTTGAATCTCACATTTCTCCGCTAAACCAGCAGCTACTATATTTTTAGCGGCGTGACGTGCTGCATATGCTGCACTGCGATCCACTTTGGTAGGGTCTTTACCAGAGAAGGCACCACCACCGTGACGAGCATAACCACCATAAGTATCAACAATAATCTTACGACCAGTTAAACCAGCATCTCCTTGAGGACCACCGATAACGAAGCGTCCTGATGGATTGAAATAAAACTTGGTTTTGGCATCAGGCTTAATATCAAAGTTCTTGAATACTTCATCAACAACCAGCTTGCGCAAGTCTTGAGCAATAATCGCCTGAATTTTAGTGTTGTCACTTTCACCTTTAACTATTGGATCATGTTGAGTTGATATTAAGATCGCATCGATACGATAAGGTTTGCCACCTCTATATTCAATAGTCACCTGAGATTTAGAATCTGGTCTTAAATAATGTATTTCTGGGTGTTTTTCGCGCACCTCAGCAAGTTTCTCAACTAGTTTATGAGCAAGAGTAATAGCTAATGGCATATATTCAGAAGTCTCATCACAAGCGAAACCGAACATAATACCTTGATCGCCGGCACCAATTTTATCGGCAGGATCAACACTCACTCCTTCGCGAGTTTCTTTAGCAGTGGTTACACCAGCAGAGATATCAGCAGACTGCTGATCAATAGTGACCATCACAGCACAATTCTCAGAATCGAAACCACCACCCATTTTGCCGGTATAACCAATTTCTTTGATTTTGGCACGAGCAATATCACTAACTGGCACATAGCAAGAAGTAGAAATCTCGCCACCTACTATAACCAAGCCAGTAGTGCAATAAACTTCACAAGCCACTCTGCCCTCAGGGTCTTGTTCTAAAACTGCGTCTAGAATAGCGTCAGAAATTTGGTCACAAACTTTATCTGGGTGACCTTGACTGACTGATTCTGATGTAAAAAAATAATTAGCTTTTGACATGATAGCTAAGTATCATAGCAAATTAAGCAAGGATTTAGGACCTGCCATAATCATCAGCAAAACGTTGAATATCATCTTCACCAAAATAGCTTCCCCGCTGGATTTCAACAAAAATTAAATCTTCATTACTAGAATCGTTCTGGATTCGATGCTTAGCTCCCACTGGGATATGTATATATCCACCTGCCTTAAGATTATGCTCAATATCATCAAGAACCACAATGGCCGAACCTTGCGCTATAAACCAATTCTCCTCACGCTTAGTATGGCTTTGGTAGCTGAGTCTCTGATTAGGCTTTATTAAAACTCGCTTAACCTTATAGTTGCTAGTTTCATCAAGAATTTGCCAAGTACCCCATGGGGCTGTAATTATTGGGTAATTAGTACTTAGTAAACTCATTTGATTATTTATATCACGACAAAAGCCTACGAAATCGGTATTTTGCTCCGGATGCTAGGCGTCCAAACCCGAGCGACCGGAGTGTATATGAGACATACATGAGGATCGCGAGGGTGCAGGACAACAACGCAGACGGGCAAAAGTACCATTTCGTAACTAGTACTTTTAGTGGAGTTTAAGCCCTATGGATTATGTCAATGAGACTAGTAGAATGCGTAAACAAAACTTAGACGAGCTTATTACCGAAATACTAGTTATCAAAGATATCTACGTCTGCGGCAGACTTAACCAAAGTATCTGCGAAGCAGTTAGCGCAAGTGGTTCGAAGCCAAAATGCTCACGTGCCAGCTGGGAAAAATATGAGGGTCTAAGTCTTGCTTATCGCGATGACTCTGTCTGTGAAATTGCTGAACGTGAACTAGCAATAAGTTCCAAGATAGAAGACTGCGGTGTTATTAGTTTAGAATCTGTGTTCAACACTACCGCTGCCGATTTTGATGAAGAGCTAGTAAATGATATGATGCGTGATTTCTACGGTTCTAAAGACACTCTACATTTTGCTCAATCATATATGCGCTACGCTGAAGATTTTAACGCTGTATTAAGCGAATTCGTTATCAGTGAGTCCTACTAAGCACGAAGTCAGCTAAATCTAGAAGAGCTGATTTATATTTAGAATCCTCAATTGAAGCAAGAGCTGATTTAGCTCTACTAATATACTCTACTGCTGCTGCTTGAGATTTACTGATAGCTTCAGTACTATTTATATAAGCAATAATCTCAGCAAGCTTGTCCTCACCACTAGCTATCTGCTTAATTAAATCAACAAAATTAGCATGCGCCTGAGCATCGGTCTCCATCAAGCTTTGCTGAGCATAGAGAACTGGCATGGTAATTTGACCATCCCTTAGATCTGAACCTGCTGGCTTACCTAAAGTTTCAGCACTAGCAGTGTAATCAAGAATATCATCAACAATCTGGAATGCCATTCCCAGCTCTAGTCCGTAGCACTTAATTGCTTGACGAATACTAGTATTAACTCCATACATCACGGCTACTGCCTCTGCAGAGGCTTCTATTAATGAGGCTGTTTTTTTGTAGGTTTTAGTATAGTAATAATCCCAGTTAAGCTCTGTATCATACTTATGTTCTATCTGCTCTATCTCACCAGCACAAAGGTTCTCTAATACAGCAGCATAGATATTAACTATCTCATTGATATCTAGCTTACCTAGATTCACAGCTGCGCGCGCAAACATAAAATCACCACTAATAACTGTAATTGCATTATTCCATTTACTATTGAGTGTCGGCATCGAACGACGCACTAGAGAATTATCAATAATATCGTCATGCACCAAAGAAGCAGTATGTATCAGCTCACTAATCTCAGCAATTAAATACAGCTTCTCGGAACCCTCTCTAGCTCCTAAAGCTCTTGCAACCAAGAATGATATAGCTGGTCTAAGCCGCTTACCACCAGCCTTAAAAATATCCTGCACTATAGTAGTTAGGGCGCCAGAATCCTTACTAATATCTTCAAGCAAACGCTGCTCTAAATTATCAAGATCCGGCTTGACTAGCTCTAGTATTTGCTTGAGATCAGCTTTGGTGACTACCGGCATCAGGGACTATAATATCACTTAGTTGGGCTTTGGAATCACCTATAGCCGTGTTACGCTCGTCCTCGGCTTGCTCTAGGCGACTTCAAAACCCAACTATGATCAACTAAATTATGTCGAGCAATAACCACCACGAATACTACATGCAACTAGCTGTAAGATTGGCAGAACAAGCTCCACACGAGGAAGTACCAGTCGCAGCCATATTAGTACGTGATAACGAGATACTAAGCCAAGCAGTCAATGAACGCCAACAACGCAACTCTATACTGGCTCACGCCGAGCTTATAGCCCTAGAGCAAGCCGCGACTAAACTAAGCGACTGGAATCTCAGTGGCTCTACTTTATATATAACTCTAGAACCTTGTGCCATGTGTGCTGGTGCCATACTACAAAGTCACGTATCTACTGTAGTTTTCGGTGCTTACGATGCCAAGTCCGGCGCTTTTGGCTCGCGCTATCAGCTCGCCACCAAACACTTAGAAATTGTCGGTGGCATCCTAGAAGAAGATTGTGCCACTCTACTACAGAAGTTTTTTAGTGAAAAACGTTAACCTATAATTTGTGGTGGTCTAGTGAGCTTCTGCACAAAATGCTCTGGTTGCTGCAAGATACGCTTCAGTCTATCCACCGAAGTCTCTCTATGCAAGCGTTTGATCAAACTACTATCTATATTACCCTTAAGCAATGCTGTAATTAATAAAATGACACGCGGGTTTTCTTCACCATGAGTATCTATACCAAAATAATCATAGAGTTGCCCTAGTCTCTGCTCTACGGTTTTAGAAGATAGGTCTAATAACTGTGCTATTGCTTGAGTTGACAGCCCTATGACAGTAAGGAATAAAGTTTGCTTGAGGTTCTCAGATAAAGCTGGAACTTCAGCATAGCTAGTATCAGTATTAAACTTCGCTAAATCATCAGCGATCAATGATGATATAAGACGCAATCTTGAATTGTATAATTCGTCGCGAGTACCAAAAGATTTATTAAGCTCAGCAAAACCTTGCTCAACAGCTTTAATTGAAACACCAAAAGATTCAGCAATTAGCTTATTGGTCATTCCCAAGCTAAGAGCCTCTATTAACTTACTTTTACTAGGGCTTAGCTTAAGGCTAAGTTCTTCAGCGATAGTTACAGTAAAATCAAGCTCGGACATAAGATAATAAAGGACAGTAAAAACACCTACTAGCCTTATATACCCCAAATGACCTAGGAAATAACCTAGTGAGAGAGATACTCAATATCAGCGATAATATCAGCCACATGGGACTCTGGCTTAACCTTAATATAGTGCTTAAGTACCTTAGAATCAGGTCCTATAAGGAAGGTATCGCGCTGTATGCCCATGTATTTTTTACCGTACATGGATTTCTCAACCCAAACAGCATATTTTTCTACTAAGTCCTTCTTCTCGTCAGCGAGTAAAGGAAAATTAAGTTTATACTTGCAAGCAAACTTATCATGACTAGCTTCACTATCACAGCTAACGCCTAAGACCGAGACACCAAGCTTCTTGAGCTTAGACATACTATCTCGAAATTTCTCAGCTTCAATAGTACAACCTGGGGTCATATCCTTAGGATAAAAATATAGAACTAGGTATTTCCCTTTATAATCAGCCAAACTATGTTGTTTACCATCTTGATCTAGCGCCTTAAAATTAGGTGCTTTCTTACCTTCGAACTGAGATTTAGTTTCTGTTTTAGCCATAATGCATATTTTAGCAGTTCTGGAATCTAGAGCTCCACTTCAATAGACCAAGGAGACTAATATTAAAAGTTTTAAATCAATTAAAGAATCTAGCCTATGTCGCCGAGATACGTATTTGTAGCTAATGCAAGGGCATTAGCAACGAATGAGGGTAAACTATGGCATTAACAATTAACACCAACATTCAAAGCTTGGTAGCATCCAGAGCTTTGTATAAAAACACAATGGATTTACAACGTTCAGTAGAACGAATGTCTACTGGCTTGCGCGTTAACCGTGCGGGTGATGATGCGGCATCAGCTGCTATCGCTGATACTATGACCGCTGAGATTCAAGGTCTTGGTAAAGCTACGCAAAACGCACAAGACGGTATTAGCATGGCACAAACCATAGATGGTGGACTTTCTGCCGTGCAAGAAAACTTACAAAGAATCAGAGAATTATGGGTCCAAGGCTCTAATGGCACTCTTAGCGCTGACGAGAAAGACTCTATACAAAGAGAGATTAACGAGCGCGTAACTACTATTGAACAAATCGCAACAACGGTGAAATTCAATGGTAATGCACTATTGCTCAGCGGTACAAATAAAACAATGCAAACTGGAGCCTATGATAGTGAAACAACTACTTTAACTTTAGCTACAGGTACCGCTGACGTAGGTGTTGGCATCGACATCGATGCTACTACCAACGGTTCAATGGGCGAAGGCTCATCAGCCGCTCTTGCCAAATTTCGCTTAGCCAGCGCAACTGTCAGGTCTCAAGACAACACTAACGCCGATGCTGGTGACCTGGATGATCTGGACGACATGATCGGCAATATCTCTCGCATGAGAGGCGCTGTGGGTGCATTCCAAAATGCACTAGAATCTAAGATCGAATTTATGATGCTCCACAAAGAGAATGTCAGCGCTTCTAAAGGGCGAATGATAGATCTAGATGTAGCCGCAGAAAGCTCTAAGCTAGTGAAAGCTCAGATATTACAAAAAGCAGCAACTTCAATGTTATCGCAAGCGAATAGCGCTCCGATGGCTGCTTTGGACCTTATCCCTTAAGTAAAGATTACTAATGCCATAGTTGCTTTACTAAAGGATGAACGGGAATGGATAGCAAAAA
>CAYUFH010000068.1:0-4022 GCA_964444015.1 uncultured Gammaproteobacteria bacterium
TCTATGAGCGAAGAATTGCAAGCTCTATGCTTCGTCGCTGGCGCTAATAGTATTCATACTGGCGCTAAATTACTTACTACAGCAAATCCAGGTGATAGCGCTGATCACAGCTTAGTAGAGAAGCTAGGGATGCGGATACTTAACTAAGTACCCTTTTTGCCACCAAGACCTCCGTCGTGCAGCTGTGCTATGAAACTACGCACTGAATTAAGATTGCTTAAACGGTGAGTTACAACTCCATCTTCAGCATCTTTATCTTTAATACCCCTCCCTACTGCTATATTAAATACCTTCCCGCCCCACTTCTTAAGAGCGCGCATCGCAGGCAAGTCGCTCAGACTATCGCCAAGGTATATAATTTGCTTAAATTTCCTGCCTAAAGTTTGAAATATCTCTTCAATACCATCACCTTTATTAAAGTTGAGATTCTTGTCTTCAAGCATAAAACCAGCATCCCTCAATTCAAGTCTATGCCAGCCAGAATTTTTAGTTAAAAAATCCTCAACAACATCATCAAAACTATATAGATCTTTAGGTCTATCCATTTGTGGATCAACAAAAAATCTACCTGGAGATATTCGCAATTTAACGTCTACACCACGCTCAGATTTAATTTGAGCTTGAAATCTTAGAGCAATCGCTTCTGTTGCAGCATAAAGATCTTTAGCGCTATTAACAATATTTCCACAAGCCTCAGCAGGACGAATTAAAAAACTGCCACTGCAACCGAATCTAAATATCTTTGGTAATATTCCTGAGCCTTCTAATTCTTCTTTCTCGCGAGAAGTGAGCAATGCGACCTGGCATCGACCAGGATTATGAAGAGCTTCTAGTGGTTTAGCGATATTAGGATCAACGTGATCAACCTCACCCTCATTAATCTTTGCTATAGATCTATTGCCAGGAGGTCTTAGAACACCATCTAGATCACTTATTACTAAAGTTTCGCCTGGCTGGTCTTTATCAGCCAAAACTAACTCTGCTAATAGCTTTGGTTCTATGTTATGCATCTTAAGCATCAAGGTCAGATAATAGCAGATTGTTTCAACTTAAATACAAAAAATAATCTACTATAGTAATTTAGTATGACTAAAGAGCTAATTTATGTCCTAGCTGGCGGCTTCTCAGGTGAGCGAGAAGTCTCGTTGCGCTCTGGTCGCAATGTCCATGCCGCACTTATTAGATTAGGCTTCAAGCAAGCCAAATTACTTGAAATCAACGATGCTAAATCACTGCAAGAATTAGCTGAGCTTAAGATCAGCGACAAGATAGATGCTGCGATATTAATGACTCACGGCAATTATGGTGAAGACGGCTGCCTGCAAGGTTACTTAGAATTATTGCAAATCCCATACTCAGGCTCCAAAGTTATGGCAAGTGCCGTGGGCATGAATAAAATTCAGACTAAAGCCATACTTAAAGCTTCATCACTACCAGTTTTGGCTTCAGCCAAATTAATAGAATTTCGTCATTGCGAGCGAAGCGAAGCAATCCATAGTAATGGATCGCCACGCCGCTCCGCAGCTCGCGTTGACACTACATCACTAGTTCTAAGCCAAGGTAAAGCACATGGTTATATCGCAAAGCCAATTAACGATGGTTCAAGTGTCGGCATAGTAAAAGTTAATAGCATAGAAGAGTTATTAAAACTAGCAAGCAGAGAAAATGCTAGTAAATATTTCGTCGAACCTTTTATTAAAGGCACTGAAGTCACTACTAGTATTATTCCAGTTCAAGCAGAACTACAGAACTCTCATAGTGACGGTGATCTAGCATCTCTACCAATATTAGAACTTAGACCAAAAAAAGAATTTTATGACTATGAAGCTAAATACACTCCTGGTATGACTGAGTTTGTGCTACCAGCAGAGATAGACTCTGAGCTAACTAGCCAAGTGCATGAGTATGCTTTAGCTGCTTATAGAGCTGTTGGTTGTTCTGGTTTCGCTAGAGTAGATTTTATTATCGATATGCAGTCACGCCAGCCATATATATTAGAGCTCAACACTCTACCAGGCATGACAGACACTAGTGATCTACCAGCGCAAGCTAAAGCCGCTGGAATTAATTATGATCAATTAGTTTCTTTATTAGTATCTAGCTTTTGATCAATAGTAGGCTCTGTACCGTTAAGTAAACGTTTAATATTAGCTCTATGTTTAATCAAGACTATATAGATAGTTGTAAAAATCCCGTAACTAATTACAGGTAGACTCTCACCAAATAGCCATAACCACAGAGACACAAGCGGTATACAAACGATGGAACCCATGGAACTATAACGACTAATCAAAACTGTAGAAACCCAAATTGCAATAGTGATGATCGCAGCAAGCCAATTAAGCGCCAGTAGCACACCAAAACCAGTAGCAGAACTTTTGCCACCTTTAAGACCAATGAACATACTTTTACTATGTCCAACAATAGGCACGAATGTTAATGCTAGTAAAAACCACTCTGAATATCCATTGGCAGCTAAAAAATAATTTTTAGCATAGTAAACCGGGGCAAAACCTTTAAAAGCGTCTAACAGTAAAACTAATGCCGCCTGCCATTTACCAATTGCTCTAAGCACATTAGTAGCACCAATACTACCACTACCTATCTTAGTAAGATCCTTACCATAAGCCAGTCCCAGCCAATAGCCAAAAGGCATAGAACCAAGTACATAAGCTACCACAAATAAAATTATTAGATTCATACTGTTGATTGAGAATTGTCTATAAGTTTAACTATCATTTGATAGTAGTCTCTCGCTCTAACACTGCGAGGATCAGCATCAAGAGCTTTAGCAAATTTAGATTTGCAAATCTGATAACGATCAACACGTGGCAAACTTAAATTCTTAAGAGTGGTAACACCTGAACCCAAATAAGCTTCAGAGAGTAATTTACGTGCAGCATCACTACCTTGATAAGATTCTAATAATTCAATAGCTTCTTCATATTTATGAGCTTCAATAAAGCTTTTAGCATCAATTAAGCGCTTATCAAAAAGCGCACAGGCGCTACAGCTAAAAAGTAGAATAATAGATAAAAATAAACGCAAGGCAACTATATTATAAGACAAAACTGCCTATCTATGAGATATTAGAGCTAAGGCACTTAGCAGTATGTCTATATGACTAGAATCAGCTCCTACATTTGCATCTGCATATTAGCACTACTGTACCTAGGGGCAATTTTTGCTGATTACATAGCACCTTATAGTCCACTGAGGCAAAACCCCGAAGCTGGCTACGCTTCACCAACCAAGGTATATTGGAACGTTCATGGAGTCTATATATACAGGCAACACTATAAGCTTAATCCTCAAACTCTTAAAAAAGATAGTTTTGAGATTAAAAAAGAAAAATACTACCTGAAGTTTTTCACAAGAGGTAAATTAATAAGTGTTGATAATAGTAACCATAAGAAGAATGCATATTTATATCTACTAGGAACAGATCAACTAGGCCGGGATTTACTTTCAAGATTAATCTACGGTGCTAGACCCTCATTAAGTATAGGTTTTCTTGGTTTGCTGATAGCCTTTCCCATTGCAATAATTTATGGTGGCATCTCTGGTTTTGCTGGAGGAATAGTAGACAATATCATGATGCGTATAGCTGAAGCAATCATGAGCTTACCAGGACTTTATTTGCTTATAATTCTTTCAGCGATACTGCCCGCTAGTCTTAGCAATACTCAAAGATTCCTAATGATCACCATAATACTTTCCTTCATTTCATGGGCAGGTCTAAGTCGTATCATTCGCGGACAAATACTAACACTTAAATCCAAAGATTTCGTGCTAGCAGCAGAATCAATTGGCAAGCACCCTTTAGCTACCATCATGCAAAACCTAATTCCGCATACAGCAAGCTTTCTAATCGTGGCAGCGACTTTAGCAATCCCAGGTTACATAGTCGGCGAATCAGCTCTAAGTTTTCTGGGTCTAGGCATTAACCAACCAGATCCCAGCTGGGGCAATATCTTAGCCGAGGGTAAAGAGCTTAGTAATATACTTACTAGACCTTGGTT
>CAYUFH010000068.1:4122-7812 GCA_964444015.1 uncultured Gammaproteobacteria bacterium
ACTTTAAATGCGCCGCGCTGCTTCATATGTCTAATAAAACTATTACGAACAATTGACGGTGATACTTTTTTGATCAAACCAGCACGCGCTGCAGCATGACGTATTAAGCGAAATACTTCACGCTCTGAAACCTCTTCACCACTTGGACTACCGCCTGAAAATAACAACTTGTGCTTAGCTTCCAAACCGTACTCTTGAATATATAATTCCAGATTAGCCTTAAGCACTCTATTGAAAGGTACAACTCTTTCTTTGTATTTGGCTGAACGAGCAATAGTTATAAGTTGCGCATCAAGATCAATATCAGCAATAGTTAATAAAACAAGCTCACCAACACGAATACCAGTTGCATAAATAATCTCAAGAATAATTTTACTACGCAAACTATGCTCCGGGAAATCTAATAATTGCTGCATCTCTTCTTCGCTGAGGGTTGCAGCAACTGGATTACGGTATTGACCTTCACGTTCAATTTGCGTAAAAGGATCGCGCTCTACCTCTCCAGCTTCTCTAAGCCAAGTCCACATTCCATGCAAAGCAGTTAGTTTGCGATTAACAGTTGCCACGGATTTACCTTGGCGCTCTACCCAAGATTTAAACAACTGCAAAACATTAGCATCTAATGATTTAATTTCATAAGTTTCATACTTAAGCTCTTGTTTAATAAATTCATCAAAATCAAGCAGGTCACATTTATAAAGACGCAGAGAATTAAAGCTCAGTCCGCGCTCTAGCTCCAAATAGTTGAGGTATTCTGCTATTATCTCCACTGGGTAGTATTTTATCGCAAATGAACAAGTCCGAGTTAATAGTTTATGCAATAGTCCCAGCAGGCGGCATTGGCAAACGCATGAACAGCCAGCAACCTAAACAATTTTTAACTCTCAATAACGAACCCATACTTTCACTAACACTTAAAGCCCTTGCTGCCAGCAAAAGAATCACAAAATTTATAATCCCCAGCATTGACATAGTTTACACACGTAAAATTATTGCAAGTTACTGCCCAGACATAGATGCCGAGATTATCAAAGGTGGCAAAACGAGGCAAGATAGTGTCTACAATGGATTACAACTAGCAGCCACAGAAAATCCTGATTTAATTTTAGTTCATGATGCCGTTAGAGCCCTAATTCAAGCTGAAAATATCAATACTGTAATCAATGCAGCTATTGAACATGGTAGTGCAACTGCAGCAAGCAGAGTTTCCGATACATTAAAGCTAAGCTTCAATGAGAATAATCAAGATTTTATTCGCAAAAATGTTTCAAGAGATTTTATTTGGGCAGTGCAAACCCCTCAAGTCTTCAAAACAGAAATCCTAGTTAGAGCCTATGAGCAAGCAAATAAAGACAAATTCATAGGCACCGACTCAACTGGTTTATTAGAGCGAATTAACGAGAAGGTAGCTTTAGTAGAATGTCCCAACTCTAATATCAAAATTACCACTCCAGAGGATCTTAAAATAGCGGAAACTTATTTACTTAGCCAAGAACCTAGTTTAAGCAATTAAAAAAACGGTATATGAAAAATTGGCACGAAGCCTGGAATAGTGGCTCCATCGATGATTTGACCAATTTGCTTGCGAACTGTTTCTTTAAAAGCTGTTTGCATCGGATGACCACCTGCCTTACAAGCCTCCAAGCTAAAGCCGCCAGTCCATTTATCGTTGAGCACTTCCTCTGCACCCATATTTTTAGCAGCAAGCACTGTTGCGTCATTCATTAGATCATGAACGATTGTCACTTGATCTTCTGGATCCAAAGCTGCCATACCTGTAATTTTATTTGCTCCATCTCGAATAGTAACGGTCCATGCCACCGTGCCATCATCGAAACGCTCAACAGAATTAAAAGCCTTACTAGCACCTTTAACGCCTAGATGAGCAAGCTGTCTTACATTACCGAAAGAGTCTAGAACTGTCTCATTAACTACCATTGCCGCACCTTCATCGAAAGTGCAATGCTTAATACCCGTTATAGTTTTAAAATCCTCAGCATAATCAATAACTTGAACAAAAATAGTTACACCTGTTTTTTTATATGGATAAGCGACTATAAATTGTTTGGCTTTATCATTACGCTTAACCCAAACGTCAAACTCACGCTTGTCTGGATTAGGGATGCCGAGCATCTGATTAAAAGCAAATTTACTTAAATGGGCAAATTGAGCATGTATGCGCGCCAAACGTTCACGAGGTAACTGTGCAACTATATGCTTATATCCAGCTTCTTCCAAGCTCTTAACATCGTTTAACCTAACATAAGCATCTAAAGATTTAGATTCAATAATCTCTATATTGCTACGAAAATCGTCAGGAGAGTTATGCTGAGGATAAATACCAGCTCTTGTTTCTGTTTGAGGAGCAGCAATACGCACTGGTCTTGCCTTACCGCGCCCTATCATCAAAACAGTTTCTTGGAAATTCTCAGGATCTAGGAGTTTAGCATTGGTACTACTGTTCTTATAAGCAAAAGCACCGCCCACATAATTATGTCTATGCTCAAGCTTAACTTCTTCTATGTTTGGTTTTATATCTTTATCTTCAGACATTAGTTACCTATAGTAGGTTATAACACAAGAATATAAGCTAAACATCAAATATTGGGACTAAACCAGGAATTGCAGCACCATCAATAATTTGATAAACCTGCTTGCGAATACTATCCTTATATTCTCGTCTAAGCAAATACTTATCATCATACTCAGGTTTAGCTGCCTCGGCATCATAAGCACCAGTCCATCTACCAGTATGCGGATCTATACCCTCTGCGCCCAAATTTCTTGCAACTATATGATGCAAATAGCTGTCAAGATATTTAAGTATAATAATTTGACCATCTTCCTTAAGCACAGCGGAAGCACTAGCCTTAACTGCATCTTGCTCAGTTAAAGTCCAGAGAATAGACCCATCATCAAAGCGCTCAACAGAGTTAAGATACTCACTCTTACCGCCCCAATCACCGACATGGGCGATTTGTCTTAGCTTGCCATATTGATCCAAGCGAGATTCATTAATGACTATAGGCTCTCCAGCCTCAAATACTATATGCTTAAGATTGGTCACATTACCCGCAAAATCTTTTTGCAAAACTTGAACAAACTGCAAGAAATTTAAAGTAGGGTTAAAAACTGCTACAACCGTCTGCGAATCAGTTTTAGAGAAAATATCTCCTTCTATCTTACGAACATAGACATCATAATCACGCTGCTTATCATCATAGATACAAATCATTTGCTTAAACGCTTCAAGGCTCATATGCGAAAATTGCTTGGCGATTTGATAAATACGCTTACGAGTAATAGCAACCTTAGTCTTAACAAAACCTCTTTGCTCCAAATCAAAAGGCATTAGCATTCCAGAGAAATCACCAAAATTTGCTGAAACTAACTGCTCTATATTTTGAGAAAAACAACCAACACTATTGTGCTGCGGGTAAGCTCCAGCCCTCAAATCAGAATCTTTAAGCACTAGTTCTACCGTGCGAGCTCTGCCTGGCGCATTATATATAATTCTATTTTGGCTATTTTTACCATTAAAAGTCTTGTGTTCACTAAAACTCTTTGGTCTAGAGCGATTGCTCAGATAATTAAAACCATGCTGCAACTTAACTTCGCGAGCAGCTTCATCCATGGCTGTTTTTGCAGCCGCAGCAGTATCAAGATTAGTGGGAGTTTTGACCACTTATA
>CAYUFH010000069.1:0-7642 GCA_964444015.1 uncultured Gammaproteobacteria bacterium
ATCCTCGCCTCCGCCTCCCCTCGCCGCAGTGAGATATTAAAACTATTAGGTTTAGATTTTACGGTGATACCGAGTAAAACGGGAGAGCCACGTATTAGCGACCCATCATTAATAACTAGTATTAGTGAGTTTAAAGCTAGAGATGTATACCAACAGATCTCCGGGAAGCAATCTAATAACTGGATAATATTAGCGGCTGACACCATAGTCTATTTAGACACTGAAATACTAGGCAAGCCTAAAGACCAGCAAGAAGCCCAAGAGATGCTAACCAAGCTCTCAGGCAAAACTCACAAGGTAGCAACAGCCATCACCTTAATGAAGCTAGACGGCAGTTACCACTCAGCTGTCGAAACTACTACTGTTATATTTCGCAATATCAGTCAAGAAGAAATTATTAACTATATAAATAAATATCAACCTTACGATAAAGCTGGCGCCTATGCTATTCAAGAACCAGCCTCTCTCTTTATAGAACGCATAGAAGGTTGCTACAGTAATGTAGTAGGACTGCCGGTAACACTGCTACTTAAAGAACTAGCCAATGTCTAAAATCTGCATTATCGATTATAAAACTGGTGGCAATATTTTTAGTGTCAAAAACTCGCTTGAATATATAGGCGCTAAACCACTTATCACTAGTGATCCGCAAGAGATACTAAGCTCAGATAAAATTATTTTCCCTGGTGTAGGTAGTTTTCAAGTAGCTGCTGAACAAATAAATAAACTAGGCATAGCTGGTGCATTAAAAAAGGCACGCGACAAGAGGATTCCAATCTTAGGGATTTGTGTCGGGATGCAAATCATGTTCGAGGCTGGCACTGAAGGTGCTAGAACTGAAGGCTTGGGATTTTTTAAAGGTAGCGTAGAAGAATTCAAATCTCTGGAACTTAAAATCCCGCATATGGGTTGGAATCAAGTAGATTTCAGCGCAAGCACCAATAACCCCTTAATCAAAAACCTCAAAACAAAAGAAAATTTCTATTTTGTACATAGCTATAGAGTTGCTGTCACTAATGAGCAAAAAGCACAAGTAGCCAGCTGCTCTTATGCTGGTGATTTTATTGCTCATATCTGGGATGGCGCTACCACTTGGGGATCTCAGTTCCATATTGAGAAAAGCGGAGAAGCGGGCTTACAAATGCTCAAAAACTTTGTAAGCTTATAGTATGGATTTCCTTAAAGACGATAAAAAACGCGAAACTACAGTAGTGCTGACTCTAATTATCACTTGCCTACTCTGTCTAAGTATTGGTACTGCACTTTATTCTAAGCAACGCGGCAAAAATATTGGCGGCAGTGACGTAGTTAACACTTTAATGAAAGATAAAATAGTGGTTATAGGTTTAGAAGGTCCTATATATGATTCACTTGAAAGCTCCAATCCCTTTATTAAATCAAAACCTAACGCCATTCAAGCTCGCAAAGAGCTTAAAAAAGCATTAGCTGATCCTTATACTAAGGCTGTAATTATTAGAGCTAATAGCCCAGGCGGCACAGTGGCGACCAGTCAAGAAATATATAAACTGGTTCTTGAGTTTAAAGAAAAGAAAAAACCAGTAGTCATCTCCATGTCAGACGTTTGTGCTAGCGGCTGTTACTATATCGCTAGTGCTGCCGATCTAATCGTAGCCAACCCAGGCACACTAACTGGCAGTATCGGCGTTATCACTCAGGGATTGAATTTCACTGGACTAATGGCACGCTGGGGTATAGCTGATCAGACTTTCAAAGCTGGTCGCTTCAAAGATATGGGTAGCGGACTCAGAGAGATGAGCCTAGAAGAGCGTGCGGTAATGCAATCCATGCTTAATGACAGCTACAAGCAATTCTTGGATGATGTCTCAGCAGCTAGAGCTATAGATAGACAAAAACTAGAATCATTAGCTCAAGGTCTAATCTACACCGGCAATCAAGCTCAAAAAGCAGGATTAGTAGATGCCCTCGGCACTTATGATGAGGCTAAAGAACTTACGCGTAAGCTACTACATGACAAATATAACTATAAAAAATCAAAAACCATAACCATAGTTGAAACCTGGTCAACAACTAAGATCACAGATCTTGATGATATTCTCAACCTCGGACTTGGTTCACAGCTAAGTAAAATAGGTCTAGGAGCTCTATTAGAGTCTAAGCCTGAGATACAGTCATACACGCGCTATCAGCCTTTATGGCTTATGAACTAGTCATTGTAAGGAGCGCAAATTGTCATTGCGAGCGCAGCGAAGCAATCCATTATTGGAGATTAAGAGCAGGTTAAAGCATTCACCCTAAATAGCACTAGCTATTTAGCTTTATATAGCTGGAAGCCACTTGGCTTAGATAAAATCACGTTATAATTAAATAATAATATGCTCTCTACCAAGCAAAAAAAGCTAAGAGACAATGCTCAAACGCTCAAACCAATAAGCGCAAGTCCTACTGCAGCCAACCTTGGCATTTCAGTTAGATTATTAAAAGCCAAAACTGATAGTAGTAGAGTGATAGAACTTTGGGCTAACCTTGCCATGATACAAGAAATGCAAGGCAATCCTGTCTGGCTCAGTGAAGCTAGAGCAGCCAAAGAGACCTGGAATAAATTTGCAACAAAAATAATTAAAAATAAAAGCAATAGATTTTTTGTTTTTGAAAATCAACAAGGAATATTTGGTTTTGCTCTAGCTAGTTTAGAAGACCTAAAAATCAAAGGGCAAAAACATCTCAAAGCTACTTTGCGTGAATTATATTTGGAGCCAGCTTTTAGAACCGCTAAAACCAATAGCTCAATGGCGACCATGCTTAGAGAAGCACTTAAATCTACAGGCGTTGAATTTATTGAGTTTGCCGTTAAAGACCTTAGCTAAGGTTATAATAGGCTTCGATGCGCGCAATGGTACTCGCTGCTGGTATAGGGTCTCGCCTAGAACCACTAAGCAACTATATCCCTAAACCTCTTATCCGTATTGGCGGTAGGCCAGTAATGGAACACATATTACTCTTACTCAAAAGACACGGTTGCAATCAAGTAATATCCAATACTTACCACCTTGCTAATAACATAGAGAACTATTTTACTGAGCATCCAATTAATGGATTAAGTCTAGAGTTTATTCGTGAACCCAAACTATCTGGAGTTGCTGGTGGCATTCGAAGATGTGCTGATTTTCTCAAACAATCCACAGCTTGCATTATTATGGGTGATGCCCTAACTGATATCGATTTATCCGCTCTCTACACGGAACACCTTAAAGCCGTAAAAAACGGCTGCATAGTTACAGTAGCCAAAATGCAAGTAGAAGACACTAGGCATTTCGGGGTCATAGTTACTGACAAGGACAACCGCATAGTATCTTTTCAAGAAAAACCAAAAGCCGAAGAAGCTTTATCTAACTGGGCTAATACTGGAATCTATTTCTTTGAGCCCGAGGTCTACGAACATCTACCCAGTGAAACTGAAGCGCCCTTCTATGATGTAGCCAAAAACTTATTTCCAGATTTACTAAGCAAGGGTAAATATATGCAAGCCATTGCCGTCTCTAAAGATGCCTACTGGGCTGATATAGGCACTGCTGATCAGTACTTGCAGAGCCTAAGAGATATAGACGCTGGCTTAGTAAAACTAGATCTTAAACCAAGCATCTCAAATGAAGCAGATATTGCGGCAGATGCAAAACTTCTTGGAGCCAATGAAATTGCTGAAGATGTAGTAATAGCTTCTGGCGCAGAACTCAATAACTGTATTATTTGGCAAGGGGCAAAGATCGGAGCTAACGCTCAATTAAAGCAATGTATAGTTGGACCCTATACCGTAATTGCTGCTAATGAAAATCATTCTGGGAAAATTTTGGCAACAGAGATTGTGCACTCGTGATTAAAAGCGCATAAACGTGACTGACGTCACGTTTATGCTATTGCGAGCGTAGCGAAGCAATCCATTTAGCTGAGATAAGAATATTTGGATAACAAGCAACGTGCTAAAATTACTTGCAAATAAAGATCAACACAGCTACCATAGCTCTTGAGACACAAGAATCCCCCCCGCTATGGCTTTTGCCATAGCGGATGTGTCTCACTACTGAGCGGTCTGTGGAATCCAATAGCTGCGTTACGCTCGTCTTCGGCATGCTCATTGACGATTAAAGTCAACTCCGCTGCCTCAGACTCGCAAGCCTTGCTCTCGAATCTCACAGACCGCTCAGTAAATAAATTGGGTAAGAAGTAACTATGAGAATCGGCATCCCTAAAGAAATTTTAAGCAACGAAAACCGAGTAGCCCTAACTCCAGCCTGGGCTAGAACCTTAGTTGAACACGGTCACGAAGTGTACATAGAAAGCAATGCTGGACTTGGTAGCAGCTTCCACGATGAAGACTATGTAACCGTAGGAGCTAGCATACTAACTAGCGCAGCCGAGATCTATAATGTCTCAGATCTTATAGTTAAAGTTAAACAGCCACTAGATGAAGAAATAAAATTCATTAAACCCAACCAAATAGTTTTCACTTACCTGCACCTAGCTGGCAACCCTGGACTAGGCAAAAAACTTGAAGCAACAGGCGGACATTTTATTGCCTACGAAACTATCGAGGACAATCAATATCGTTTACCACTGTTAAGACCAATGTCAGAGATAGCTGGTAGATTAGCACCGCAAATAGGAGCAAGATTCTTGGAGCGCAGTTGCTCGCTTAAGAACCCAGGGCGAGGACTGCTACTAGGTGGCGCCTCCGGTGTTCCTCAAGGTACTGTAACTATTATCGGAGCTGGCATAGTAGGTACAGCTGCTCTTAAAATTGCCGTAGGACTCGGAGCTTACGTAAACATTATAGATACTAATTTTAATGCTCTTGGCAAAATAGACGAAGCTTACGGTAGTCGTATCACTTCTATATACAGCACCACTCAAGCCATAGAGAATGCTGTGATCAATTCTGATCTAGTTATCGGCGCTGTGCTTATCACTGGCAAGAAAGCACCAAGATTGGTTACCGAAGATATGGTTAAACGTATGCGCTATGGTTCAGTTATTATCGATGTGGCTGTAGACCAAGGTGGCTGCGTAGAAACTTGTGAGGTGACCTCACATGATCAGCCGATTATTGTTAAGCATGACGTATTACACTACGGTGTACCTAATATGCCAAGCATAGTGCCTAACACCAGTACTCAAGCTCTCTGTAATTCAACGATGCCCTATATTATGAAGTTAGCGAAAGATGGTCTTAAGGCTCTAGATGATGATCCTGGCTTCAAAAAGGGATTAAATGTATCAGCAGGTAAAGTGCTGATTGAAATCTAGTATTGAAATTTTAAGCGGGGCAGAGCTTATATCAAGGGCCGCAGTAGATGCTGGGGTGAATTTCTTTGCGGGCTATCCTATTACACCTGCTAGTAGTATTTATGCTGCCATGCTCTCTAAACTCCAAGCCTCAGGCAAGGTCGCTCTAGGAGTATCAGATGAGATCTCAGCTATTTCCATGTGCATAGGCGCTAGTATGCGCGGCGCCAAATCCATGACTGCAAGTGCTGCCCCTGGTATTAGCCTCATGGTGGAAAGTATTAGCTATGCGCTAGTAACCGAGACACCACTACTAATCACTGTCGCTCAGAGACTAGGTCCTAGCACTGGAGCTGCAACTCAGAATGCTGAAGGAGATTTAAGTTTCCTCTCTAATATGATTGCAGGAGGCTATCCACTACCAATCATTGCTATTAATTCTCCACTAATAGCTTATGACTTAACTATTAAAGCCATTAATGTTTCTGAGATGCTACGCTGTCCGGTCATACTAGTCACAGAAAAAGACCTAGTGATGTCTTATTATAGTTTTGACACTGAAACTCTAAAACCTAAACAAATAATCAATAGACCACTCTACGGTAGTGATCCTAACAATCCCAATCGCAGTGGGGTTTACAAGACTTATAATTTTACTGAGTTGCATGAAGTGCCAGAGTTCGTGGCAGCAGGCAGTCAAGCAGAAGAACCTAGAGTAGTAATCACTGGCTCGATGCACGATAAAGCTGGCAACTTAAGTAAAAACTCTAACGAAGCACTAGAACTGCTGGAACATCACAAATCAAAAATAGTAGATAATTTAGATAAATATTTATTCTATGAACTTAATACCATCATTGCAAGCCAAGCCAATGTTATTGCAAGGGGCGAAGCGACGAAGCAATCCACCGACATTTGCATAATTAGTTTTCTAGCGACAGATTTGGCTGTGCGCGAAGCACTGCGCGATGTCATTGCGAGCGAAGCGAAGCAATCCATAAAGCACCTCACTTTACAAACCTTATTCCCAATCCCAGAACAATTAATTAGAGACACTCTTAAAGGCTGCAAGCATGTGATTATCCCAGAAGAGAATATGAATGGTCAGTATGCTAGCGCCATATCACATATACTAGCTGAAACTGGAATCAAAGTTCATCGCATTAATGCTCTGGGACGCATGATTAGACCAAGTGAGATCAAGGAGGCTATAAATGCCTGCAAGTAAATACATGGTCGACGAGGCTCAGTTCCCCTACTGTAGTGGTTGCGGGCACACCTGGATCAATAAAAGCCTAGGGCAAGCATTAGAGAAACTAAACCGAGACCCACGCGAAATAAATCTAGTTAGCGATATAGGTTGCGTTGGCTTAGTTGATAAATTATTTCTGACTAATACCGTGCACACTCTCCACGGACGCAGCACTGCTATAGCAACCGGACTTAAAGTAGCTGATACAGTACTATTCGATGCTGACACTAAACACATAGTAATGATTGGTGATGGTGGTTCTACTATAGGACTACTACACTTAGTAGAAGCCGCTAGGCTCAATATAGATATCACTGTAATTTTGCATAACAATTTTGTCTACGGTATGACTGGCGGACAGAATTCTGGTTTTACGCCTATTGGTTTTAAAACCGCAAGCACTATGGGCGGCAACCTAGTAGCCCCTATACATATAGCTGAGATGCTGCGCGCCACAGGTGCTACATATATCTCACGCAAACTAGCTACCGATACAGATCTAGATGATGCGATACTCTCTGCTATCCAGCATCCAGGGTTCGCGCTAGTAGAAGTTATAGAACTTTGCACAGGTTACGCCAGCAAATGGAATAAACTAACCAAAGCAGACGTGCAAACTATATTAGAGAATAGTAACTCTGCAGAGCTTGGTATTATTCACCAAGACACAGTGCGAGCCAGCTTTGCAGCAAGCTATAAACAAGAATTTCCAGTACAAGCTCTTGCAACTAAATCCAAAGTAGCGGTTAGTATTAATCGCAAACTTAAAGATCTAGAGATATTAATCTGTGGCTCCGCTGGCGAAGGCGTGCAATTCGCCACTCGTAGTTTAATGCAAGTAGCAATGGCTACTGGCATGCATGCCATCCAAAAAAACGATAACCCGATTACCATCGGCACAGGCTTCTCTATGTCCGAGCTTAAATTATCTAAGCAAGAATTATTATACTCAGGCATTGATCAAGCCGATTACATATTAATTAGCTCTGCAGATGGTTTCGCTCGTATACGCAGCGAATTAAATCAAGTAATAAATCCTAGTGGCACAACTATAATTTGCGACTCAAGTTTAACTGAAGCAATCACTCAATTGAATTTAACTAACGCAACTATTATCAGCGCAGATTTTCG
>CAYUFH010000070.1:0-6737 GCA_964444015.1 uncultured Gammaproteobacteria bacterium
GATGATTTTCTTATTTCGGCAGAGGATCATTTTATGAGTATTCACTTTAAGCGAGCTAATGATGATTTGGATAATTTAATCAAAGCCAAAAGAGCCCAACTCGCTTAGACCGGCGTATTCTTCTTAGCCAGTGAGCAATCTTTACTATGCTCTGTAATTAATCCCACCGCCTGCATATAGGCGTAGCAGGTAGTTGCGCCCATAAATTTAAAACCACGCTTCTTGAGATCTTTAGCGAAAGCGACACTTGATGCGGCTCCATTGCGCAAACGCTTAGGACGGTATTGTTCTAAGTAGTGCGCAAATGACTCAAACTCTTTTTGAACTTCAAGAAATCTAGTAGCGTTATTAATCGCAGCTTCAATCTTGCCGCGATGACGGATTATGCTTTCGTCTTGTAGTAGGCGTTTTATATCCTTTTCACTGAACTTCGCAATTTTGCGTGGATTGAACTTAGCGAAAGCGCGCGCGAACCCCTTGCGACGCTTCAGTATAGTTAGCCAGTTAAGCCCAGCCTGAAAGGACTCTAGAATAATAAACTCAAATAATATATTATCCTCGCTGACGCGTCTGCCCCACTCATGGTCGTGGTAGTCGATATAGATTTGGTCTTTAGTAACCCATTTGCATCTTGTTAGTTTAGGCATATATTTATGGATTGCTTCGCTACGCTCGCAATGACGGCGCTGATTTTTTGGTGGCCTTGTTTCTCGCAATGATGATATCAGCCATCTTAAGAATCTCATCCCACTCGCTATCACGCACGGGCTGCACAGAGAGCCTTGAACCTTGTTGAGTGACCATCATGTTTTTGAGCTTAGAATTGCCTTTAAGTTCCTCTAGACTAATAAGCGGCTCTACACGGCAGATAAATTTAACGTCACGAAGGAACCAGCGTGGATTTTTAGTAGTACTTTTCTCATCGAAGTATTTAGAGCGCGCATCGAACTGAGTCGGATCTGGGTAAGCTTCACTATTGATAGCTACTATGCCAGCGATGCCCGAAGGTTTGGCGTTGCTATGATAGAAGAATGCCAAATCTCCGACCTGCATCTGATCGCGCATAATATTGCGCGCTTGATAGTTGCGCACCCCGTCCCACATAGAACTCTGCTTGGGCATGGATTCTAGCGCTTCTATAGAGAAAGCCTCAGGTTCTGATTTCATTAGCCAATAAGCCATGGCTTTTATTATATCTTTTCCCAATTCGCAAAAACCCAATGTTCGTAGTCTGCTTTAGGTAGTAGTTTTTTGTAGATATTAAAACCAGTTTGCTTAGAGGCATGCACGCGCAGCATGAGATCACTTAGACTGCGATCACCGCGTGAGATTAGAGCTTGTACTTGCGCCCATTTATAACTCTCGGGGCGCATCTCGATGCCGGATTTATGTAATTCTTTTTCTAGGTATTTTAACTTCTTCTCGGCGTTGCGATCGACACCATAAATATAGTAAGGGGTAAGCAGTTTAGGCGTGAATACTGAGCAGCCCCAAATAATCTTAAGTCCAGGATTAGCAGTTCTTAGTCTAATTAGTAAATCTATTGTGAGATCTAAATCTTCATCAGTTTCTGTAGGTAGTCCGACCATACCATAGAGCTTGAGTGAATTAAGTCCGCTAGCGCGCGCAGCAGCAGCGGCAGAGAAAATATATTCTTCTGGGAGCTTTTTATTGATCTCATCTCGCAGCCTCTCTGAGCCGCTCTCGATGGCGATAGTAAGATTCTTCACGCCCATGCTTGCAAGCGAGTCGGTCATCTCAGCAGTGACCGTAGAAGCTCTTACTGAGGCTAGCTGCAGTTGGGTGTCAGGATGGTGAGTACTTAGGTACTTAAGTAGCTCCATAAATCTAGGATGTTGGGTTACGCTTGCACCAAGTAAACCTATATTACGCGTATGAGTTCTAAGTAGTTCAACCTTAGGTATTAAATCATCATCTAGTTGTGGTGCGCGAAAGGGTAACGAACCAAAACTTGCTAGACAGAACTTACACATCTCAGGACAACTGCGCACCACTTCGAGTAATCCTGTATCACCCCAGCAAGCATCAGGTGCGATCACAGAACTAGCAGCCATAGCGTTAGATTTACTTTTTGCTCGTTCTGGTGGCTTAGTCATAAGACTAGGCACATAAATACCAGTAACTTTAGTTAGTGGCTCCAGGGCTTTCTTGCGCGGGATGCCGCGAGCAATCATGGTGCGGCTCTCAAGGCTTGCTTGGATAATATTATCTATGTTGTCCTCAGCGTCACCAATAGCAATAAAATCAAAAAACTCAGCCCAAGGC
The DNA here is from genome assembly GCA_964444015.1 of uncultured Gammaproteobacteria bacterium. Lineage (GTDB taxonomy): Bacteria > Cyanobacteriota > Vampirovibrionia > LMEP-6097 > LMEP-6097 > CAYUFH01. Next base: position 2,287 of record CAYUFH010000070.1, read on the forward strand.
TCTGGGTTAGCGGTGAGCACGGGTCCACCACCATAGACTAGTGGATGCTCAGATCCGCGCTCAGAAGCTAGCGCTGGGATATTAAGCTCACGCAAGATCTCTAAGAAGAAAATAAAATCCAGCTCCCAAGAAATAGAGAAAGTTAATAGATCGACTTCTTTATCGTGGGGCTCATGCCAATTAGTGAAATACCTAGTGCTATGAGTCTGAGGGTTGGAGGCAAAAAGTTTAAAAATAGTTTGGTAGCCAAGGCTAGCCATCCCCACTTCATAAGTATTAGGGAAGCAGTTGAGCACCCTGAGCTCCCCGCCGCCGCCTCGCGGAAAAAGAAAAATCTCATTAGAAGTCTTACTTAGCAAGCGCTGAAACCAAAGCCCTTAAGCCAAGCAAATAACTATCCACCCCAAAACCACAAATTTGTCCTATACAGACAGCAGCAGTAAGAGATTTATGTCTAAAGTCCTCGCGTTTATGGATATTAGAAATATGCACTTCTACTACTGGTAATTTAACGGCGCTAATAGCATCGCGAATAGCAACACTAGTGTGAGTATAAGCAGCTGGATTAATAACAATGCCAGCGCAGCCATTGCTTAGAGCTGCTTGGATGCGATTAACTAGCTCGCCTTCTATATTAGACTGATAGAACTCTAACTCTGTGCCAAGGCTAGGAGCCAGCTCGTTTAGCTTGGAATTAATCTCATCCATGGTCAGCGTGCCGTATGTTTCTGGCTCACGCTTACCTAGAAGGTTTAGGTTGGGACCATGTATAACTAAAATCTTCATGCTTTAGCCTTTTTTAGCTCATCAGCGACTTTAGCAACCAGATCTAATAATTCCATTGGACTAAAGGGTTTGGTGAAGAAATAATCTGCTCCTACGGATTTAGCCCAGTCTTTATCGGTTTGTTTACCTTTAGCGGTAAGCATAATGACAACTATATCTTTGAATTTATCGTTGTTTTTGATTTTTTCACAAACCTCGAAACCTGAGTAAGCAGGCATCATTACATCGAGAACCAGTATGTCTGGTTTACTCGTCTCGATCTTATCGAGTACATCTTTGCCATCTACAGCCTCTTCTATAAGGTAGTTTTCGGCTTGCAAAGTGGCTCTCACTAGTAGTCTTAGCGAGGGCTCGTCGTCAGCAATTAAAATCTTGGTTAGGGACATTGTATATCTACACTATTAATTATAACTCGTCATTGCAAGGAGGGCGAAGCAATCCACTGCGCGAAATAGATTGTTTCGCTTACGGCTCGCAATGACTTAAGATAGAGCTTATGTCCCTTAAACTCTGCACCGGTACTAAAAAAGGTATTTCGCTGGCTAGCACCAAAGAAGCCCGAGAACTAAGGCCTACTCAGGCTTTGGTCAGGCAGGCACTGGTCAATACTATGCATAATTTAGTAGATTTGGCAAGCATAGATATCTTGGATCTTTATGCTGGAATAGGCACAGTAGGTTTAGAATTTCTAAGTTCAGGGGCAAAATCTGTTGTTTTTATTGAAAAAGATACAAACTGCTTAAGAGTTTTAAGAGAGAATATCAAAAAACTTGGATATATTGACCAAACTCGTATTATTGCAAAACCGCTTCCAAAGGGCTTTTCTGGCGTGGAAGATAGTCAATTCGGATTAATTTTCGCAGATCCACCTTACGCGGACAAAAATTCTGCAACTATTATTAAAGAGATTTTAGACAGGAAATTATTAGTCAAGGGTGCTTACTTAATTTGGGAATCTGCTAGTGTGAGCAAGGGTAAACCCGTTCCAGGAGAGGATTTCGGGCTAACATTGCTTAAGCAAAAAAGCTACGGCGATACTACCTTATACATAATGCAAAGCTAAAATCCAGTCAGCAAGTGCAAATTTTGCAAAAAATTTTAGTTTCAGAGCTTTACATCTGAGATGGAAACCAGTACACTTATTGCTGTTAAGTAAGCAATAGTAGAATATAATTCTCTAACTCGCTTAACAACAGGCTTTGAAGAAAGACCTAAAGGAGAAAATAATGAATAAAGCAGAATTAGTAGATCGCGTAGCAGAAGCTACAGGTCAAGCAAAATCTGAAGTAGATAATTCACTAAGAGCTATTCTTGGTGTTATCACTGAAGAACTTAGTAAAGGTAATAAAATCACTCTAGTTGGTTTCGGTACTTTTGAGCGTCGTAACAGAAAAGCTCGTACTGGTGTTAATCCACAAAACCCAACTCAGAAAATCAAGATCCCAGCGAAGAAAGCTCCTGCTTTCACTGCTGGTTCTGAGCTTAAATCAGCTGTACAGACTGGTAAAGCACCTTCGATTTCTGTTATCAAGAAAATCGCAGCTACTAAGTCAGCAGCTAAAGCTAAAGTAAAAGCAGCTAAAGCTTCTAAGAAAAAAGCTGGCGGCAAGAAAAAAGCTAAGCGCTAATTTCTAATCGCATAGATTGAAAATCTAGTAAAGCCCCGGGTTTACCTGGGGCTTTTTATTTAAATAAAGATGGATTGCTTCGTCGCTGTGCTACTCGGAATGACGATTAAACTACCGGTCTCGACATTAAATTTAAAACAGCTTCCACTGGGGTGACATCGCCGTCTAGGATTTTTTTTACTTGAGCAATAATAGGCAGTTCTAAGCCCCGTTCTTGGCAAATACGATATACCGCATGAGTGGTATTTACTCCTTCAACAACTTCACCGATAGAAGCAACGATGTCACGCAATTTTTTGCCTTTGGCTAATAAAAAGCCGACTCTATGGTTTCTGCTTAGATTCGATGAGCAGGTTGCAATTAAGTCGCCAACACCGGCAGGACTAAGTAGGGTGCAAGGATCGGTATCATATAGTGCAATAAACTTACCCATCTCGTGTAAACCTCTAGTAATTAGACTCGCTTTGGCACTTTCGCCAAGTTCTAGGCTATCTATGCAGCCAGCAGCTATAGCCATAACATTCTTGAGGGCTGCGCAAAGTTCTACGCCGCGTATATCAGTGCTGCTATAAACTCTTAGCGTTGGACCACTAAACTCTTGCTGTATCAATTCAGCAATTTTAATATCACTTGACGCAGCTACTGCGAGCATCGGTTTACCTCTGATCATTTCTGTTGCTAGATTTGGTCCTGCAAAAACAACAATTTGGTTCTTAGGAAAATATTGGCGAATAATCTCACTTGGGGTTTTCAGAGTAGTAGGCTCTATGCCCTTAGAGCCGCTAACTATAATTACATCTTCAGATATGGCTCTAATTTCTTTTAGGGCGCTAAAAACTTCAGCAATGCCCTTTAGAGGAATAGTATTGAGAATAATAGGGCAAGTACTAAGATCACGTAGATTATTGCTGATAGTTATGGAATCAAGATACTTTTGCACTAGTGGTTTTTTGAAGCGCCTAGTGGCTTTAAGTTTGCGCACGCGGCGAGGGTCGTAATCCCAGAGTATTATCTCGCGTCCAGCCTTCTGCCCAAGCAAAAAAGCCAAAGTATTACCCCAAGCGCCGGCTCCAAGTATGCCAATTTTTTGATTTTGCTCTAAATTCTCTGACACCTCGTTAATTATAGTAGAGTTATTAACGAAAGCAGGCTATATTTAACTATGTATTACAGGTTTAAATGCCTAGGCTACATATATATAGTATGGATTGCTTCTATGCCAGGCTCTATAGAATGAGGCTCTAAAGCCCGGCTAGCCCTGAAAAGATAATACGCTAATGTTTGATCGTAGATTCTTTATAGATTTACCCCTGGATAATTTTGACTTAAGTCAAGACCATCTTATCCCCACTGGGGCTTTTGTCGCTAGTTTAAATCTAGAAAATCTGGTTTTAGCTTATGAAAACCCTGAGTTTAAGCGGATTATCAGTTCTGCGGAGCTAGTTCTGGCCGATGGTGAGGCGGTGGTGCTAGCTTATAACTATTTACTAAATAAGAAAAATTCTTTAGAGTCAGTTAGCCCCAATTTAAGAGGATTTAAATTAAAGAAAATACACAAAGTTGCTGGTATAGACCTGGCTTTTAAATTGTTTGAAAAAGCAAATAAAGTTGCTGTACTTGGATCAAGCAAGGAAATAATTGCTAGTTTGCAAGAAAAATATCCAGAAAAAATTGTTTTTGCTCATCACGGTTATTTTTCTCTAGGTGAGTCAGAGGATATTGCAAGGCAAATTGCTAATTCTCAAGCAGAGATTTTACTGGTTGGTATGGGTGCACCACGTCAAGAACAGTTTATTTATGACTATAAAAAATATTTTTCTCAAACAATATCACTTGCGGTCGGTGGAGCACTAAATGTCTTGGCTGGAGCGCATTCTCGCGCACCAAGCTGGATGATTAAATGCAAACTAGAATGGTTATTTCGAATTTTACAGGAACCTTTTAGGCTAAAAAGAATCTTTCTGAGAGTACCAAGGTTCTGCTCTTTAATTGCCTCAACGTATTTTTATCGAGGTTAAAGAAATTAGAATCTGGGCA
>CAYUFH010000071.1:0-1127 GCA_964444015.1 uncultured Gammaproteobacteria bacterium
AGTGGCGAGAATGGTTTTACGCATAAATACCAAAGCAGTCTTGGCAAAAACATGCAAGGCTCAGCCTTAGCACCCGAGTCAGTAGCTATAGCTATCAAGAGTCTCAAAGAAGAAATTATTCCATTCCTTAAATCACAAAATATAGCTATCAATGAGGTTCTGGTTTTCGCTACAGCAGCTGTGCGCAAATCCATGCAAGATCCTCAAGGCTCAGGAGAGAAATTTCTAGCTCAAATAAGCGCACTAGGTTTTAAAAGACCGCGCGTCTTTAGCGAAGACGATGAATGCGTGCATGCAGCTCTCGGTGTGATTAGCGGCATGCAAATCACAGAACCTGAACTAAAAAATTACAGCATTATAGATACTGGTGGCGGTTCACACCAATTAATAGAAGTCCGCGATAATAAAATCACCAAGCATAAATCTATACCTTTAGGTTCGCACTCAGATCTCAGCAAACTTAGCGAACAAGCAGATTTCATCAAGCTAGGCTTCAGCACTACCAAAGATCTAGTTATTATCGGAACCTCTTCAACCATACTTAATGCCATGGATCTAGAAGACCGAGACCATCTACGCAAGATACGTGACAATATTCGCCCGCAAGACATAAGCAATAGACGAGAATATTTAACTAAACTTATTAATGCCTCTAAAGACCCAGAAAAAGAAACTGCTCTTGGCTTATTAGTAGACTACCGCCTGATGATTATTGATAAAGCACTTAGTTTAATTCTGAACTGCGCTGATCAACTCAAAGTAGAGAGATTTCATTACAGCAGACAGCAGGCTATGCACTACGTTTCGCAACATGGATTCTAATTGTCATTGTGCAAGGAGCGTAGCTAAGCGATCCACTAATGGATTGCTTAGCTGCGCTCGCAATGACAAAGCTACACTCGCAATGACACAGTCTCTTTACTTAACTGAATCAAGTAATGCAAATTATGAATACTTAAAAGAGTCCCAGCCACAGTCTCGGAGCTGCGCCAAAGATGACGAATATAAGCGCGGCTATGATTAGTGCAAGTATAACAAGTGCAACCCTCTGCTAGTGGACCAAAATCCTCGCGATAACGCTCAGCTTTAATCAAAGGTCTACTACCATCAGCATCGAAGAAACATCC
>CAYUFH010000071.1:1227-4160 GCA_964444015.1 uncultured Gammaproteobacteria bacterium
ACACAAATCTCCGCCCATCTATGCGTGCGCTCCATAGCATCGCGAGTCTCTTGATAGCTCACTTGCCCTGCTGGACAGTGATCAAAAGCCATAATAATATCTGCACCAAGTTTATGCTGAATCTGAATCGACTCACGCGGACCTATAAAATGCCTCGAACCATCGATATGATCTATAAATTCAGCACCGGCATCTGTGATTTTACATTTATTAATGCGCGCTTGCGAAAAAATCTGAAAGCCACCAGAATCAGTAAGAAATGGTTTCTTAAAATTAGTCCATTTATGCAAACCACCAGCCTGAGCAATTAAATCTTCGCCAGGACGTAAATGCAAATGATAAGTATTCGCTAGTACGATCTCAGCTCCAACCGCTGCTACTTGATCCCAAGTCATAGCCTTGATAGTAGATTGAGTACCTACTGGCATAAATACTGGGGTCTCTATCACACCGTGAGCAGTAGTAATACGACCACGACGGCGGGCTCCTAAAGTCTCAAATAGCTCAAATGAAATATTCACCAGTAATAAACTCTAACTTAAAGCCGAAAGTAAGCCCAGAGAAACAGTCTAGAGCGTCTTATCTGATGCTAAAATTGTATCATCATAATGATATAATTGACTAAATCGACCCTGTTAGACCTGGCTTAACAATGGGTCTAATATTAATATACTGACCCATTGGATTCAGGGTTTAGACTTAATGACAAACGAACCCGAAGATAAACAAATCCCCTGTATAGTTGGCAAAGGCGTAGTAATGTCCAAAAAGGACATGATGCGAGTGCTAAAAGGCTTTGATCACGTACTTTTCACAGACACCATGGATGGTGATGTACAAATTGAAGACGAAGCTTATGTCGTGGAAGTGTTTTGTAATGCTGTTGAGAGCACTATTGTCTTTAACAGACGCATGCACATCAACGTCGAGAATTTCGAGTATCTACGCATAATCCAGAATTTACCAGGCATAGTAGAGCTTATCGAGGGTCACCGCACTCTTAGACTTGAAGCGGTGGTGGATCCATTTAGTAATAAAGATATTTTGATGACTGAAGTGCTTGAAAATCGAGCACGTATAGAGGCTTTCTACGAAGATGAGGATATCATTTTTGATGATGATTTCTAAATACAGAGCCTAGACTAGGTCTAATGACCTAGATCAAGCCTTAAACCGGCTCCAAAAGAGCAGTTACCGGGAATATTAGTAAGATGCAAACTAGGCGCAAGCGCCAGATTTGCATGCGCCCGAAGATGGAAAAATTACTTTCACAACTTCAACCTGATGCATTGCTACAGTTCGGCAAGAAACTTGCTGGCAACCAATCAAATGCATTAGCACTATTTATTATTCTAGTGATTGGGATGATGCTTATCCCACTACCATCATTTGTCTTAGACTTAGCTTTCGTACTTAATTTTTCGCTATCACTAGGCATTATCCTTGTAACCATGTACTCTAAAGATCCTTTAGAGTTTAGTACCTTCCCAACAGTATTACTCTTAGTAACCTTAGGTAGATTAGCTCTAGAGATAAGTGCAACCAGATCAATATTACTTACTGGTCATGCGGGTAATGTTATACACGCAATTGGTGAGTTCGTCGTAGGCGGCAACTATGTTGTAGGTATTATAGTTTTCATCATCTTGTTTGTAATTAACTTTATAGTTGTTACTCAAGGTGCTGGCAGAATCTCAGAGGTCGCTGCTAGATTTGCTTTGGATAGTATGCCAGGTAAACAGCTTGCTGTAGATGCCGACCTAAATGCTGGGCTAATCGACGAAGTACAAGCCAAAACTAGGCGCAAAGATATAGCTCGCGAAGCAGATTTCTACGCCACCATGGATGGTGGTAGCAAGTTTGTCAAAGGTGATGCAATTGCATCAATTATTATCGCTTTCATTAATATTGCTGCTGGATTTATTATAGGGATGCTGCAATTACAATTATCAGCTCCCGAATCAGCACAATTATTTACTCTACTTACTATTGGTGAAGGTTTAGTATCCCAGATACCAGCATTAATAGTCAGCGTTGCAACAGGCATTATCGTCACCAGAGCAGATCCTGATATCAACCTAGCAACAGACATCGGCGGACAATTATTTGGCAATAAAGAAGTAATAGCCGTAGCAGCTGCAACAATGATGCTACTTGGAATAGGTGTCAAAGGTGCTTTCCTACCATTCTTCCTTGTGGCTTGCGCACTAAGTTATTGGGCATACCAAAAATATCAAGAAGAAGCTATATCTAAAGCCACTCTGGTAGCAGCTCCAGATGGGCGCATGGTTAGCCCTGAAGAACTTAATGAAATTAGATCCAAAGAAAAACAAAAACAAAAAATCCAAGACAATAGCCCTGAAGGCGTCATCAAATTACTCAAAATTGATCAAATGGAGATTGAGATTGGTTACAAACTAATCGGTCTATTAGATCCAGACAAGGGTGGCGATCTCATGGATCGTATTGGACAAATACGCAGGCAAATCATGGTAGAGCTTGGCTTACCGGTACCTGCTATACGCGTGCATGATAATTTACAATTAAGCGCTAATGAATATTTAATCAAATTACGCGGCGCGGCTATAGCCAAAGGCACAGTCAAAGCTGATAGCTACCTAGCTGTGAACACCGGGCTTGTAGATCCAGACTCTAAAGCACTTGATGGTGAAAAAACTATAGAGCCAAGCTACGGTTTACCAGCCGTATGGATCAAAGAGAACGAACGCTCAGAAGCAGAAGCACTAGGTTATACTATCGCGACTCCATCATCAGTGCTTGCAACACATCTAACTGAAACTATACGCAAATATGCTGGTGAAATACTCTCTCGCCAAGACCTAGTGAGAATGATAGATCAAGTCAAAGAACAAAATCAAAATATAGTAGATGAAGTTAACAGCATTATGAGCACTGGCGAGCAGCTAGCCGTA
>CAYUFH010000071.1:4260-6694 GCA_964444015.1 uncultured Gammaproteobacteria bacterium
AGATCTATCTGCCCCCCCACTCCATCAACTCTAGCAGCACTAACAATAATTTTCTTGAGATGAGTATCTTCCCTAGGTCCGCGAGGAGCATTTTCAGAGACTTCACCACTATCAGGATCCATATAAATTACAGTGGTCTTAATTAGATACGTGTCGTTTTTAATTTGATAATCTACTTTGCCCGCGAAGGCACCATAACAATCTAAATCAGAAGAAGAATAGGGTAGAGATAGTAGTCGCTCCATTTCTTGCTCGGCGACATATTTAAGTTCAGTCTGTCCTTTGCTTTTCATGCCAGAACGTATTGCATAACTATAAAAACCAAGAATAGAAATTAAAGCCGTTGAAATTATTGCAAGGGCAATCAACAGCTCTATTATAGAAAGTCCGCTCATGGAGCGTACGCGTCTCTTGGTCATTGCTTAGCTCCTCCCGGTTTCTCTTCAAATTTAATTGCATCCTTATGAGACTTCAGGAAAGCTTCTTCAGTAACCATAGCTTTCTCCATTTTCCTTGCAGAGCGAGCTCTAGTAAAAGGCATACCCAATAGAGCCTTAGTAATACTGCCAGGGTTGTAAGCTACGTGTCCGTGACCACTAATATTTAATTCTGAGTATGGATTCAATGGATGTACTATCACCGCACCTGAAATCTCCACATTGCCAGTAATGCGCAAATCACCAATAACATAAATTACACCATCAAACTGACTTGGATGTGAGCTACCACCACCGATACTAACCAAACCACCAGAAGGATTTAGTCCGCCTAAAGTAGTATCTATTACCAGCAAACCTTGTCCAGCTAAAGCATTACCACCATCATAACTAGGTGTACCTTCAATAATATTCATACCAATATAGCCATCATAGTCTTGATAAGCTCCACTTGGCACTGTCGTTTTACTGCTAACACCTTCAGTCCAATCCGCAAGAGTTCTTAGCGCTGTACCTAAGACATAAGTACTAGCAGTTTTACCAGGCACAGATATATGAGATCCTATTGGTGACAAGAAACGCTCTGAGTCGCGCTCACTTATTCCATATGGAGTAATAATTGAAGGAATAAATTGAATAATTTCATCATTCAAATAATGTGGCTCTTCAAAGCCAGGTGCCTTTATGGATATTTGCTTAGAGCCAACTGTATCAACAATCGCATAATCACTGAACTTAGATTTCCCGCCTGCTGGAACAATCGCAACAATATGATTAGGCTTAAAGCCTCTACCAGACGCACTTACATCTTTAGTATTAAACCAAGCGTCTTCAACAACAGCATTGCCTGTCGGTACCTGAGGAACAGTATTACCTGGCAATTCAAAACGATCATTATCAGGACGAGGATCTTCTATAACTATCTCTAGTTCACCACTAGCAATTGGTTCAAACAAAGTAGCAACCGCTTCTTGGTAACCCTTGATCTGAATATCAGAGGTACCGAAACTTACTCTAGAATTAGTAGTTAAACCTGCGTGCACTCTTGGAAGTTCTCTTCTGATTATTTGAGTTTCTTTATAGCTGTGTCCAGCAACTGTAGCGATTGTTTCTACTTTCCAAACAGTTTCCATATCTGATTTTAGTAAATCAAATTTACGCTGAAAGCGAGCCACAATAGAACCCGTGCCTGTAGTAGCAGCGGTAGAGTTATCTGGTCTATTATTATCAGCAGACCTAGAATCCTCTGGGCGACCAGCATCACCACCCAAAGAATGGCTATCTAAAGGAATGTTTGAGTGGGATTTTACGTATAATAAAGTTATAACAGTACTATAACTACCGATACCAGGATCTTTACCTGCAGACTCATCTTTAGGATCAACACTAAAAGTCCAAGTATTGGTTTGACCACCTCTATTAAATAATGTAATTGAGTGCAGTCCAGGCTCAGCACCACGAGACTTAATATTAAAAACTACGCTAGTCTCTGTATAAGAAACTATATCTATATCAAAAGCATCAGAATCAGGAACCAACATAGGTTGATTACTAGCATCACCCAAGCTAGTGCCTTCTATCACTAAACCCTTGATCTCGTCAGAAGTCTTCATACGTGCAAATTGCTGCCCGTAATCTTCTTGATAATCAATTGGCACGATGATATCTATAATCTGCGGAGACAATCTAGATTCATAGGCTGGCACCACATAGAAAAATGCCGCTTGGGGACCTACTCTAAGCTTATATCGTCCAGGCAACAAGTCGTCTGCAACCTGAGCTGTGATATCCATAGAGCCTCGCTCTAGGATTTGAATATCCTGAGTGCTAAACAAAGGTTTATACTGCTCCAAGTTTTGTCCATCAAATCTAATATCAACCTGCTGACCTTGCTCTGCATAATTAGGGTTGATTGACTTAAGCACTGGACGCGTTGAATCAAAATTAGAACTCGGTATCATACTTAAATATTCTTCGCGAATATCATTTTGTCTAAT
>CAYUFH010000072.1:0-6602 GCA_964444015.1 uncultured Gammaproteobacteria bacterium
CTGAAACTTAAATTTCTGCTAATTAAGCATACTTAATTGAACCTTAAGCTGTAATTAACGTCACTACTAAAATGGATTGCTTCGCCCTTCGGGCTCGCAATGACAGGCATAAATGGAAGTCTCTTCTAGCAACCTAAGCCCGACTAGGCGCAGTAGCCCTGCGGTGAAGAAGACTGAAGCTCCAGCAATTAGACGCAGCGAGAGTGTCCCTCCAGTCTCTGATTTTAGTTCTAGCAAGCTTGAATACATTGATCCATCTAAACATGGTCCTATAGCTCAGTTGATAAACGATAACTATAGAGCGCAGCTAGGCAAGACCACTCGCAGATTACTTAGCGGCAAGCTACTTAAACAAACTTTAGAGAGAGACTATAGCTACGCAGAGTTCCAGAGATTGCCGCGCTCAGTAAAGAACTTAATTAGGTTTGATCGCAATATGAGCAGCTCAGAAGTCACTAAATTCATTGAGTTTATAACAGCGGAGCATCAAATTAATTTTAAAGACTATAAATATGACTCCAGTAAATTTCGTGCAGTCTTCGATGCCAGCGGCGATCTAGTTGATGTCGAGATGCAAGCTGGACTCAACAACTATGTTTCATTAAGCGCGGGCTTCGAGATCAAAAGCGCTATTATCGGACTCTTCAAGAAGCTTAAACAGCGTATGATACTGCGTAAGCGACAAGCGGAGAGGATTAGGGCTAAGAGACGCGGAGCTGCCGCTAATTAGCTTATAATTAAACCCTAGCCCAATGTCAGAGAACAACCCCTACCAGCTCCCACCCCTACTTCTGAAGCGCAGCCAGCAGTTCGCCCGCATTCCTGATACCACCACCAAATTCGAGCGCATTATTGAGATCGGCAAGCGGCTGCCAGCTTACCCTGATAGCCTGCGCACTGATGAGCACCAAGTCAAAGGCTGCACCTCCCTCACTTATGTCTACGGCGAGGAGCGTGATGGTCTAATCTATTATCAAGGTGACTCCAATTCAAGCCTAGTAAGGGGACTCTTAGCTTTATTAGTAGAATCATGCTCTGGGCTCAAGCCACAAGAAGTTATAGCCATAGATCCTAAGTTCATCGAAGGCATGGGACTCGCTGAAGCACTAACCATGTCTAGAGCCAATGGTTTTGCTAACACTTTAATGATGATGCAGAAGCTCGCTAATCGCACCATAAAATGAAAAAGATTTTTATTATCACAGGAGAACTTAGCGGCGAGTCACACGCAGCTAGAGTGCTCTATGAATTAATCAAACTCGATCCCAGCATTAAGGTTCATGCCATGGGCTCCAACTTGCTTAATGAGATGGGCGCGAAAATCGTAGTCGACTACAAAACTTATAGCTTTAGTGGTTTTACTGAAGTAGTACGCAATCTACCACGCATACTTCGCATCAAAGAAACTCTTATTAAAGAGATAATCGAGTTTAAGCCAGATCTAGTTCTAGGAGTGGATTACAGTGGGCTTAACCTAGAGATCGCATCAGCGCTCAGACATAGACTAGGCGACAAGCGTCCTAAGTTTATTCAGTATATAGCTCCGCAATTATGGGCATCAAGAGCCTACCGCATCAATAAAGTAAAACGTAACGTCGATAAAGTACTCTGCACTCTACCTTTCGAAGAAGATCTCTACACTCGTCATGGAGTCCCTGTAACTTATGTGGGTAATCCTGTCGCTAGCTCACTAACGCCTGCCATCACTAAGCAAGAATTCCTCCAGGCGTTTATGAAATCTACTGGACTTAGCGGCGAGCAGTACCTAGACGAGAACCAATTACTCTTAGGGATATTTCCCGGCAGTAGAGGTTCAGAGATAAAACAGCTTATGCCAGTCTTCGTTGAGGCTGCACGCAAGCTCAGGAAGCTCATACCCAATAGTAGATTCGTGCTCGCTAAAGCAACTACCATCTCGATGGCGGCACTGTTCGCTGCTGGACTCAGTGATAACACCGATCATCAAGGCAACACTCTTATTGAAATACTAGAACCTAAAATGATGTTCAATGCTAGCCACAAACTACTATCATCAGCAGATCTACTCTGGCTCTGCTCTGGCACCGTAACACTTGAAGCGGCCTTATACTCTAAGCCATATTTTCTAACCTATAAAGGTGATGCTCTTAGTTATCTACTCTATAAACTATTTCGCACTATAGATATGGCTGGTCTCGCCAACATCATTGCGCGTAAATTTATAGTACGCGAATTATTACAGAATGATGCGACTAGTGATAGCTTCCTTAAAGAAACTTTGGCTTGGTTGGATACTAAATACCTAGATGGCGAAGCCAAACTCAGCTTCAGTAATTATTACCGCGAGCAAAGCCGAGAACTCGGTGAGCTTAAAGCTAAACTCAGTGGTTATAATACTCAGGAGTTGGTCGCAAAAGAGATTCTAACTTTATTATAATGGCAACACTTATCGGCAATGAGGAATTAGGCTTCGAGCTCAATCTGGGTCAGGAACGCAGCGAAGCTGGACAACGCTGGTTAGACTACAGTCTCACGCTTATGGTTAATGGGCGCAAGCGTAATTTTGCTAATAGTGATGAACTACTAGTCTACGGTAAATTCAGTTTCAATCTTAGTGAGCGCGATGAATTAGCTGCTTTCAAAGAACAGCTTAAACATTTTCTTGAAGATACCAGCAAGCGTGAATTATTTTTCGAGCCTGCCGATCCTAGTTTTGAGCTGCGCATAGAGCGCACTAAGCACAGTGCAGCCAGCAACCAGTTACTAGCACTTACTGAAGAAGAGTTCAAAGTCTATATCTGGATAGATGCTGGTAATAGTACTAGGCTTCACTATTCATGGGACGCTGAAGGCTTGAGGTTCCTTGCAACAAAAACTCAAATATTACAGTTTCACAAGAGTCTCTAGCAATGGATCGCCGCGCCGCTAACGCGGCTCGCGATGACAACGCCTCGTCATTGCGAGGAGCATAGCGACGAAGCAATCCACAACTAATTACTTAGCAGTATAAGGTCCGACTATAACGGTATTAAGTTTATCTGGGTGTATGTACTTGCGAGCCGCATTATTAACCTCTTCCAGAGTAACTGAGTTAATCAGATCAGTATATTTATCTATATAATCATTGCTAAGCCCGTAGAGTTGCATACTTGCTAGCACGTCCACCAAATCCTCATTACTAGCCAGGTTGCGAGCAGCAAAAGAACCAGTTAGATATAGTTTATTAGCCTCAAGATCAGTTTCATTAACGCCATCTTTAAGAAACTTAACTAGTTCTTCTTTAGTCAACTTGATAGCCTTATCCACGTTAGCTGGATTACAACCCAGACTAATAGTAAAACCACCAGCTCCTAGTGAAGCTTTAAAGTTAGAACGGATATTATAAACAAGTCCATGTTCATCTCTGACTACCAGTCCAAGCTTAGAAGATAAAGGTCTACCACCTAAACTATAATTCGCAAGTAGAGTTGAATAGAAATCAGGGTGCATGCGACTAATTTCACTACTATGCCCCAAATTAATTTCTACCTGCTCCTTGTTAGGCATAGCCACTACTAATTCCTGTCCTTGGCTTGCAGCTACCAGTGGGATATTAGGTATCTCTAGAGCCGCTCCACCACGAGGATTCAGGTCCTTGAAGATACGCCCAAACTTAGCTTTAATCTCACCTTCGGTAATATCACCAACCACAGAAAGTATCATATTACTCGCGTTATATTTCTCAGCATACAGAGCCTTAATATCATCAATAGTAATACTGTTAACGGCTTTCACTCTATCAGCGACTGAGTAACTATAATATGCATGACCTTCAGGATATATCAATCTAGTAAGCTCTCTGCCTACTACTCTTGATGGATACTCATCTTCTTGCTTAATAGCCGAAACTGTCTCAAGCTTGAGCTTAGTAAGCTCTTCATCACTAAAAGCAGGACTCAATAATACCTCTTGGAATAAGGCTAAAGACTTATCTAAGTTTTTACTAAGAGAAGAAAGCTCGATTTGTCCATATTCTCTATCAGCACTAAAACTAATATCAGCACCATAGACATCCAACAATTCACTAATCTCAAACTTATTATGGCTAGTAGAACCACGATCTAGCATGTTAGCGGTAAGAAAAGCCCTACCAAGCTTAGAACCATTATCAGTAATAGATCCAGCAAAAACTAGTGCACTAGAATAAACCAAAGGTAGATTATGATCTTCTTTAAATATCACCGCTGGACCACCCTCGTAGAGTGAGAAGCGTTTGATATTAAGCTGAGATTTACTAAGCTTCTTAGCGTAACCCTTACTATATTGGGGTTGAGTCAGCGATAGCAAGCGTTTCATCTGCTTAGGGTCTATGCGCTCTACTGTTCCAGCGCCAGAGGCATAACTACGATGCTCCCCCGAATTAAGGATTTCAGATTCAGCATCAGCAACCAGACTACTAGAAGATTTCTCTGGAATATACCTGACTACAGTTTCATTCTTGCGCACGAAATACTTAGCAGCTACGCGCTTAAGATCCTCCAGCTTGACTTTGCTAATAATATCTACCCAATCAACATACTTAGTCCAATCACCAGTTACTAACTCGAAATATCCTATTTGCAAAGCTTCTTCGTAAATGCCATCACGCTCATAGATACTAGAAGCCTCAGTGCGAGCCTTAGCTCTCATGAGTTCATCTACGGTAATATCAGATTTCATTGCATCAAGCTCAGCTTCAATAATGCTTTGAACGGTTGCAATATCAGCATCAGGAGTAAGGTTAACTACTATTCTAAAAACACTAGGATCTATATTAGATTCAGCAAAACCAGATACGTTAATAGCAAGCCCAGTATCAACTAGTTTCTTGTATAGCCTACTGCTAGTTCCACCAAAACCAATATCACCAATTAACTGCAAGGCAGCAGAATCCGCATGCGCAAACTCCGGAATATGAAAAGACATCGCTAACAACTTAACGAAACCTTCTTCACGAATCTCTACCTGCTTGTAAGCAAGCTGCTCTGGCTCTTTCGCTACAGGAGGTTTAGCCACTGTACTTGGCTTATAGACAGAGAAATACTTATCAATCAGGTCAAGTGCAACAGTCTTATCAAAATTACCAGCTAGAACAATAACTGCATTATTAGGATGATAAAAAGTCTCATAAAATTCTCGCATTACTTTAGCATCGATATTATGCAAATCATCTATCCAACCAATAATTGGATTCTTGTAAGGATGCACATCATAAGCACTTGCCTTAAGCGTGCGATAAAGAATACTATGCGGACTATTGTCTCTACCTTCAAGCTCAGAGATCACTACACTACGCTCCAAGCTAAGCTCCTCTTGTAATAACCCAGAGTTACGCATACGATCAGCCTCGATCTTAATACCCAGCTCTAAATGCTCTGGCGCAAAATTTTCATAGTATGCAGTGTAGTCATCACTAGTAAAAGCATTAAACATTCCGCCCTTAAGCTCTATAGATTGAGCAATCTCACCTTTGCGAAACTGCTTAGTACCCTTAAACATCATGTGTTCGAGGTAATGCGCAAGTCCTGTATAGCCATTACGCTCATTACGGCTACCAACCCTATACCAAACCTGCCAGCTAATTAGTGGCGCCTGGGTGTTTGGTTTGAGCAGTATCTTAAGACCGTTGCCTAGTTTATATTCCTCAATACCACCGTACGATTTAATGTGACTTACTTTTGCCATGGCTTTTCCTTGATGCAGTAACAATAACAGCGCTGAAACTGTAAAAACATAACTAAAAAACCTAATAAATTTATTTACTTTATGCTGCATTTGCTAACATTATCAATATTAACCCCATGGCTACAGCAAGCAAGTATAAAACCATATATTTCGAATTAATTAGTCCTGATAAACAGCTAATTAGTGAAGATGTATTAAGAGTGGTCGCTAGCAGCGAAACTGGTGAGATAGGCATACTGCCGAACCACGCTGATCTAGTTGCCAAACTAGGCTCCGCACCTCTACGCTATTGGGACAGCCGCGGCACAGAAAATGTAGTTGCAGTCTTGGGTGGCGTTATTGAAGTTAAAGATAATCGCATTACGGTTATTACTGATTTTGCAATGCTTGGAGCAGAGATAGATGCCGCAGAAGCAGAGCAGGCTGCCCAAAAAGCACGCACCGAATTAGATATACATGATAAGCCTAAATCAAGTGAAGATCAACGTCAAATGGCTTTAATGGAACTTAAACTAATGCGTGAGCTACTTAAACTTAAGACAGCTAGATTGCATAAAGATCTCTAAACCTGAATTCGTCCATAACGTTTTATTTGATCGATGGGAAATATAGCTTTAAGATCAGCTAGCTGAGAATTAGCGAATAAAAATCTTTCAACCTCAGGGTCAGTTCTTTTCAGTGTTCCCTCTTTAACTAAATGCTGGATATAACTAATCCCTTGGGATTTCAGATCTACGAACTTAGGTTTATCAGTATTACCCCAAAAAGTCATATTAGTCATCACAAAGTTACCCAGATGACTAAGTAAACGATGCTGCTCTGCATCCTTAGCTTTTAGAGCAAGCTTAGCTAAACGCCCAGCTTCATTACGCGCCGCTTCTTCTTGCTTGCGAGTGGCAGCGGTGGCTTGTTTTTCTTCA
>CAYUFH010000073.1:0-6556 GCA_964444015.1 uncultured Gammaproteobacteria bacterium
TCGCACCAGCATAATCAAGAGTCCCTAAGACGCTTAAATTGCCTGTAATTGTTACGCCATTTGCAACGGATAAATTGTCGCCAACAGTTAAATCATCACCGAAAGAACCATTATTGCTGATTACTAAATCTGCACCATTAATATTATTAGTAACAAGCACATCATCACTAATAGTTAAGTCGCCACCTACGGTTGCGCTATTGGTAATCGCAGCAGAATTAAGAGTAGCTAAACCTGAAGTACCCAAAGTTCCAGTGATACTAGTATTACCAGCAGCCAAAGCACCAGTAATAGCAGCGGTACCACTTAATACTAAGTCCGCACCATTAAAATTATCAGTAACAATGATATCTTCAGCAGTGATATCGTCAGTAACAGATAGATCACCGCCTACACTAGCGTTATTAGTAATAGAAGCAGAATTAAGAGTAGCTAAGCTTGAAGTGCTTAAAGTTCCAGTGATACTAGTATTGCCTGCAGCTAAAGCACCAGTAATAGAAGCCGTGCCAGATAGAGCTAAATCCGCACCATTGATATTGTCAGTGACTATAATATCATCAGCGCTGATATCATCAGTAACGGATAGGTCACCGCTAATAGAAGCACTGCCACTTAAAGCTAAATCCGCACCATTGATATTGTCGGTAACAATGATGTCATCAGCAGTAATATCGTCAGTAACAGATAGGTCACCACTAATAGAAGCACTGCCGCTTAAAGACAAATCTGCACCATTAATATTATCGGTAACGATGATGTCATCAGCAGTAATATCATCAGTAACAGCTAAATCAGTACTTACACTGGCTGAGTTAAGAGTAGCAAGCCCCGAAGTACTTAAAGTAGTAGCAGACACGGCTGCTAAATTACTAGCACCTAATATAGTTAAAGTACCATTGGCATCGATATTACCGCCAGTGTGAATATTGCCTGAAGTGCTTAGAGCACCAGCATAAGCTAAGGTACCAAGTATACTGAGGTTACCAGTTACGGTAAGATCATCACCAACAGTTAAATCATCACCGAAAGAACCATTATTGCTGATTACTAAATCCGCACCATTAATATTATTAGTAACAAGCACATCATCACTAATAGTTAAATCGCCACCTACGGTTGCACTATTAGTAATAGAAGCAGAATTAAGAGTCGCTAAACCTGAAGTACCTAAAGTGCCAGTGATACTAGTGTTACCCGCAGCTAAAGCACCACTAATAGAAGCGGTACCAGATAAAGACAAATCCGCACCATTGATATTATCAGTAACGATGATGTCATCAGCGGTAATATCATCACCAACAGACAGGTCGGTACCAACACTGGCACCACCAGTAATAGAAGCAGAATTAAGAGTAGCTAAACCAGAAGTACCTAAAGTCCCAGTGATACTAGTATTGCCTGCAGCTAAAGCCCCAGTCACTGAAGCCGAACTAAGAGTAGCAAGCCCCGAAGTGCTTAAAGTGCCAGTAATACTAGTATTACCAACAGCTAGAGTACCATTGATATCAGCATCGTTACCGATATGAAGATTACCTGGTGTTGATAAGTTTGCAAAACTTGAATCACCATCTACAGTTAAATCACCACCAACGTTCACGTTAGCATCAACGTCTAACGCATTTGCCATTACGGTACCGTTAACGTCTAATGCTGCACTAGCATTTGGGGCAGATGTTTTGATACCGATATTGTTTTGAGATGCGTCGACGAATAATGCGTGAGTTTGTGAATCAGATTCAACTCTGAAGTCCTGAGAAGGTGAACCATCTTCGTTAAACACCCCATCGTTAATCAAACGAATTGAAGTGACTGTGCCACCGTTATCTTGTACTTGTAAGACGCCACCATTGTTGACGATGCCTGTCATGTTTGCTGAATTAGCATCAAATAAAATTACACCACCACCAGGAGTTCCATTTGGAGAAGTTGCTGCACTACCGTTGATAACCATCAAACCGTTTGCTGCATTTGATAAATCTACCTGCAGTCCATCACCTGATCCTGCACTAGTATCCATTATAGAAACGGAATCCTGTAAAATTGCGGCCGCAGGTGTCGTGAACCCACCTGCCGTTAATATAAGTATTATGAACAATAGTTGTTTAAGAGATTTGTTCATTTTCCGTACTCTGCCCATATACAGTCAACCCAAGAATTGAGGGCCCGTTTACTCAACCAAACGGACTAGATTTATGAATCTGCCCAAACTGGTTTAATCCCTCTGAGCAAAAGACCTAGATGAATCTGTAAAGCTAATAGCTGAAAGCCCTCAAAGGGAGCAGCATTTACCCCTAGTTAGTCCTTAATTAAATATGGGTATATAATAGGTATGGACGCTATTAGGGCAGTCAAATCTACATTGTTACTAGGCTTATTAGTATTTAGCTTAAAGCCAGTTAATGCTGCTGAGCTAATTAGCTTAGATCCTAGTGAAGAAATTAAGCTAAGTGTTCGATTGGAAAGTTTTTTAAATCTCAAGCAACCGAGCCTCGAGAAATATGTATTAACTCCTGTTAATCCTCTAGACGAGCTCAAAAAGAAACTATTAACTAGAGACCTAGGACCGCTAGAACTGAATCTCAATATTGTCAATCCAACTCGTATGAGAGCCAATAGTTTGGCTTTTAATTTAGACCTAATTGAGTCATATGATTTATTGCGTCCTGATGGTCAAGCACGCTCTCAATTACTCAATGATATTCGTGCAATACGCGATGATGGCTTGCTCTTAATTCGAGCACCCTTTGAGGGACTCGCTGGAACTTTAGGGTTGATCAAAGCAGAAATCATCTAAAGTTTAGAAGACTTAGCACTATAGTTAGCACCGAGCAGCTTACCTAGCATGGAGTTAAATAATTCAAGATTGCCAGTGCAATAAATCTCAGCATTGATAGCCTCTGGTGAAGCTTGTCCACCATAAGATTGAGCAAATTGTTCAGCGACTATAACAGCAGGATCTATGAAAGTGAATCTAGAGTGACTAGGGGTAAGGAAGGAATAATGGGTGCAGCCAATAATTACTGAACTAATCTCTTTAGGTAACTCTGCTAAATACTCAGAGAAACGTATTTGTGCTTGTGCGAGCTCACCAGACTCTATGAGTGGTACTAGTTCAGGACAAGCAACAGGACTAATCTTGGTGCTCCACTCCAAATAGCGTTTTGAGTTAATAGTACTAGGTGTTGCTAGTAATGCAGCTGAAGAACAATTCGCAGTGGCGAAATATTCTGACATCGCCGCAAAAAGACTAATAATTTTGAATGGATAGCGTGTCAAATTCATTTCATCTAAATACACTGAACTAGTGTTGCAAGCTGAAACCACTAGGTCAACTCCACTCGACTCGAAATAATTTAAAATATCCTCGACGCAACTTATAATTTCTTCGCGTGATTTAGTTCCGTAAGGTGCACGAGCAGAATCCCCTAGATATTTATACGAGTGTGCAGAACCGAAACGCTTAATAAACTCACGTAGTACCGATAAGCCGCCAAGTCCAGAATCATAGAAGCCAAGTCTCATTATTTATCTTCTAGATATTTAATTACTCCGCGCGCTATGGCTTTTGCTAATTCGGTTTGATAGTTATCATCGACTAAGCGCCTGCGTTCTTTAGCGCAAGTCATAAAGCCAGTTTCTACTAATATTGATGGAGCTGTGGTGTGCTTGCAAACCCAAAAACCGGCAGTTCTAATTCTCTGATCTGGCATTTTTACATCATCAAGCATTTGTTGGTGCACAGAGTTGGCTAGTTTTTTACTTTTGCTGTGATAGTGGTAAGTTTGCAATCCTTCCATATGTGGGTTAGTTGGCAAAGCATTAGCATGCACAGATACAAAAGCATCTGGATCTATAGTATTAGATACTTCTACGCGCTCAGCTAGGGAGACGAAGCGATCCTCAGAGCGAGTCATATAAACTATTACACCAGCCTCTTCTAAATATTGTTTGATTTTACGAGAGATTTGTAGAGTGATGTCTTTTTCTTGACGATCATCATAGACTGCACCAGGATCATAGCCTCCATGACCAGCATCAACTACGACTTTGGCGCCTTGAGCTTTATTAGCTTTAGGCACTTCACCGCCGTCTTTAGCTTTGTCTGGACTTAGTTTATAAACTTTAATAAGTAACTGTTTATTGTCAGCTCCAGCTTTAAAATCTTCAATCAAGCCTTCTTCGCTAAGATCCATAACTACGCGAGTAACAGGGCGACCGAGGCTAGCAACGCCGAATCTAAGGCTAGTAACCTGAGTAGTTTTACTGGCGCTAATGGCAACTTGCTTAGCATCATAAGCAGTGCCATAAAGATCTATCACTAAGCGCTCTGGGTTATGTAGTTTGAGAAACTTATAACTAATATCTTTGTTAGATTGAATCAAGAAAGTGGATTCATATTCACTTTGAGCAACAAGTGAGAGGCTGTAAGCTTTATCAGTGTTGCTTTCTATCGTTGCGTTGACTTTCGGGCTGATAGTTAGTTGTTTTTGATCTTCACTTAATCTTAGACTGCGCCCCTGACTGCCAGTGCCGATAAACGTTATACGAACAGTTGATTTATCTAACTGCGCTACTTTGATTTGTTCGCCAGCATTATCCAAGGATTTTTTGAGTGCTGGATCGCGCAGACTAGCACCTACTATATCTACTACTAATCTACTCGGAGCTTCAAGTTTATTAGCTCTAGCGCTAATAAGCCCACTGGCTTTGATGACTAATTCACCGCTAGCGCTAAGTACGGGCTCTTCTACTACTATATCCTCGACACCAAGCCTAAAATATAAGTTTTGTCCTAGATTCTCGAAGCGCACTCCAGCCAAAGCCTCAGTACTAGTGGCTTCTACAGTAACTCTTACCGTGGTTGGCGAGAATTGTGCAAGTCGTAGTTCTTTAATATTAGGGGCTGGGCTGACGAACTTTTGAGTTTTGCCAGCAATATCAGCATTTAATATATCGAAGACTACGCGCGGCGGTTGAGCCATAGTAATTTTTTTGAATTGAACTGCTGTTTTGCTGTCATGACCTAGTACTAAACTGCCAGCACTAATATTGGCGCTATTAATACGAGTTAACCTAGTTGCATTAACTGGTAGAGCAAAGACCATAAGCAAAATCATTGCAAGCGGAAATAATTTTTTGCGAACCAGATCTGGTTTTAGCCAGAGTGCTGTAAAAGCCGCAAGTGTAGTGAATATTAAGCAGTGATACTGCAACGCTAAATTAAGTCCTAACATATCGCCAAAATAACCAAGTAAGGGCATTAATAATATAGCAAAACCCCAGCCAAAACCCATGGTTAGACTACTAACAGTAGCAGAATTCTCAGGTA
Organism: uncultured Gammaproteobacteria bacterium; assembly: GCA_964444015.1. Lineage (GTDB taxonomy): Bacteria > Cyanobacteriota > Vampirovibrionia > LMEP-6097 > LMEP-6097 > CAYUFH01. Next base: position 5,330 of record CAYUFH010000073.1, read on the forward strand.
TTAGTCTTTGAGCTAGGCTAACTGTTAAAGCTTGACTTAGATTAATAACAATACCCAGTAAAACTAATATATAGAAAGACTTAGTTTCGAAAAATAACCAACTTAAGGGCAGTGCTAATAGGAAGCTCGCCAAAAGTATATAAAAAATAGGGAGCTTCTTACTTAGTAGTCCGCCGCCTATTCCACCGAAGGCACCTGAGCCAGTAAAAAGAAAAATACTAGTAGCTCCTAGTAGTAAATCATGCTTGCCTTGACTTTCTTGTATTTGATAATAAAGTTCAGGTAAAAAAGTCAAAAACGCCATAATCACAGCTGATCTAAAAATTACCACTAACATTAATTTACTGAGCACCAAAGCTCGGCTGCGCCATTTGCGTAATCTAAACCCGGATTTATTGCGACTAAAAGCTTTGACGCTAGGCACACCAAGAGCCACGCAGAGACTGCCAAGTAGCCCAAACGGTAATGCCCAAATTAATTGATTCAAATTATGCTCTTTGCCTAGTAGTAAATAAACTAGTAGTGGGCTAAGCGAGGCGCCGATAGTGCCAGCGATAATGAACATTGAAATTGCGTACTCGTGTTTCTTACCGTGCAAACTAAAATACCCAGTTAAACCAGTCGCTGGTGGATGGAAGCCAGCAGTTCCTAGAGCAGCGATTACTAGTAAGGGAATAATTTGCCAGCTTTCATTGATAAAGCCAACCATGCTTACACTTAGTCCTAGTAGTGAAGGACCGAGAATAGCAAATAACCTAGTTTGCTTGCGATCAGAGATAACCCCAAACAAAGGTTGCAAGAATGAGCTTAGTAGAGCAATAAAATTACCATAAAACCCAGCTAAGCTAAGACTCAAGCCGAACTTGCGAATTAAAAGCGGCATTATGGTTGGCATAAACTCAGCATAGAGATCATTGAAGAGATGGGCAGATCTTAGTGCCCAGAGTGGTTTTTGATTGTTATTATCCATGCGGTGAGGAGAGCGGCAATCTCTGTGCGTCATTGCGAGGAGCGCAGCGACGAAGCAATCCATATCTACTATAATTGACTAATGGCTAAACCACAAATCGCAGTAGTTGGCGCCACTGGTTATACTGGTGTGGTTCTACTCGAATTATTGCTTAGACATCCTAGTGTTAATATCCAAACTATCACTAGTGAGCAGTATGCTGGCTCTAAGTTCTCTGATGTTTACCCGGCTTTTAAAGGCTTGCTTGATCTTAAATG
>CAYUFH010000074.1:0-6295 GCA_964444015.1 uncultured Gammaproteobacteria bacterium
GACCGTTGTCGATAAGAGCATCTACTGCTTCTTGAAGCATACGCTTCTCGTTACGGATGATGATTTCTGGTGCACCCATATCAATAAGACGAGCTAGACGACTGTTACGGTTGATAACTCTGCGATATAGATCGTTAAGATCTGAAGTTGCAAATCTACCACCATCAAGCTGTACCATCGGACGCAAGTCAGGAGGACAAACAGGAAGTATATCTAGTACCATCCAAGCGGGATCAGTATTAGAAGTGATAAGTGATTGAACTAATCTTAGGCGCTTAACGTACTTAGCACGTCTCTGTTGTGAACCACCGACTTCAGCGAGCTCAGATTTAAGCATGTCTCTTAGTTTTTCTAAACCAGGCAAGCTTAGTAGTTCGCCTTGCTCAATACGTTTCTCGTTAGGGAACTCGTATTTAGGTTGAGCGAGCTCAGCTAATAATAGTAATATCGCTTCAGCACCGATACCAACCTCGAACTGGTTAGTTTCGTTCTCAAGTAATTTATCGTAATCTTCTTCAGTAATGATTTGGTTTTTCTTGAGACCTTCTACATTACCTGGATCTAGAACAATGTAAGCATTGAAATAAGTCACTTGCTCAAGATCTTTAAGAGCGATATCAAGCAGTAAGCTTAGGTAGCTAGGGATACCTTTAAGGAACCAGATATGAGTAACTGGTGCTGCTAAAGTGATGTGACCCATACGGTGACGACGTACTTTAGATTCAGTAACTTCTACTCCACATCTTTCACAAACGATACCTTTGTGGCGTACGCGTTTATATTTGCCGCAAGCACATTCCCAATCCTTAACTGGACCAAAAATCTTCTCACAGAAAAGACCATCTTTCTCTGGCTTAAGAGTACGGTAGTTGATAGTCTCAGGTTTCTGAACTTCACCACGTGACCAGCCTAGAATGCGCTCAGGAGAAGCGATCTGTATCTTAAGTGCGTCAAACACATCGTTGTCCGCAACAAGGCTAGCCTTATCGAGATCACAATGCCAATCAGCAGTAAGGCTAAGTTCTTGATCTATTGTGCTGTCTATTTTAGTTTGCGTCATTTCTTAGTTCCTTAAATCGTTTCCTTATACTACTTCGTTGAGGCTGAGATCAGCTTCTTCTACTTCTTTTTCGTCTTCAGGCGAATCAGTCGCTAGATCAGTAGCTGTAAGTTCTCTAATCGTGTCCTCAATGCTGCGAGTTTTACGATTCTTAAGTGGATCGTAGTTCTCAACATTCAGGTCAACTTCCTCAAGAGATCTGTCGCTGTTGTATTTGAGTGCATGAATATCAAGTCCAATAGACTGTAATTCGCGCATCAATACTTTGAATGACTCTGGTACGTTCGCTGGTGGGATATTCTCACCTTTAACGATGGCTTCGTAGGCTCTAGATCTACCAGTAACGTCATCTGACTTAATGGTAAGCATCTCTTGTAGAGTGTAAGAAGCACCGTAAGCTTCAAGAGTCCAGCACTCCATTTCTCCTAGTCTCTGACCGCCGAACTGAGCTTTACCGCCTAGTGGCTGCTGAGTAACTAGTGAGTATGGACCAGTAGAACGAGCGTGGATCTTGTCGTCTACTAAGTGGACTAACTTAAGAACGTACATCACACCAACTAACACTGGGTTGTCGAATCTTTCACCAGTGCGACCATCGATAAGCCAAGTTTTACCGTTAGGCATTAACCAATTGTGCTCACCGTTGTTAGATTTGCGTGCTTTGTCAATTTCTTGAGTGATTAGATTATCAGAAGCATCTTGACCGAACATCTCATCGAAACTAGGCACTTCATAAGCGTGACCTAATATCGAAGCTGCCATACCTAATAGTGCTTCATATAACTGACCAACGTTCATACGAGAAGGAACGCCTAGTGGGTTAAGAACAATATCCACTGGAGTACCATCAGGTAAATGTGGCATATCTTCTTGAGGCAATATCCTCGAGATGATACCTTTGTTACCGTGGCGTCCTGCGATCTTGTCACCGACAGAGATACGACGTTTTTGGGCGATAAATACACGAACAACCTTGTTGGATACAGGAGGTAATTCATCACCTTTATCACGATCATAAACGCGAACCGCAATAACGCGTCCACCTTCACCGTGTGGAATACGCAATGAATTGTCTTTAACGTCGCGCGCTTTCTCACCGAAGATAGCTCTTAGTAATCTTTCTTCTGGTGGATTGTCAGATTCACCTTTAGGAGTGATTTTACCGACTAGGATATCGTTCTCGCGAACCCAAGCTCCGACGCGAACTACACCTTGCTCATCAAGATGCTTAAGTGAATCCTCGCTTACGTTAGGAATTTCACGGGTAATTTCTTCTGGTCCTAGTTTGGTTTGACGAGCATCAATCTCATATTTTTCGATATGGATAGAAGTGTAAACATCGTCATAGACTAGTCTTTCAGAGATTAGGATCGCATCCTCGAAGTTATAACCTTCCCACGGCATTAAAGCTGTAACTAGGTTCTTACCGAGAGCAAGCTCGCCTTGGCAAGTCGCTGCACCATCAGTAAGTGCTTGACCAGCTTTGACTTTTTGACCCAATTTAACGATAGGAATTTGGTTGAGGCAAGTATCTTGGTTAGATCTCATGTACTTAATAAGTTCATAAGTTTTAGAACCTTGATTGCCCTCGAACTTAACAGTGATACGGTTAGCATCAACGTAAGCAATTTCACCATCAGCATCAGAGATAACCACCATGCCGCTGTCTCTTGCTACTTGACCTTCAATACCAGTGCCGACTAGAGTACGCTCTGCTTTAAGTAGAGGTACTGCTTGACGTTGCATGTTAGAACCCATAAGTGCACGGTTAGCATCGTCGTGCTCCAAGAATGGGATCAATGAAGTTCCGATAGAAACGATCTGAATAGGTGAAACACCAACTAGATCTACTTTCTCTGCGTCAGTCTCGATATATTCGTTCTTGTATTTAACAGGAACAATCTCGTTGATGAATTTACCTGCAGAATCCACAGGAGTGTCTCCAGGAGCGACTCTCATAGTATCTTCATCGTGAGCAGAATAGTAACGAACATCGTTAGTTACTAGACCATCTAATACTGTTCTATATGGACTTTCGATAAAACCATACTCATTCACGCGAGCGTGAGTAGCAAGTGAACCGATAAGACCTGCGTTAGGACCCTCTGGGGTCTCAACCGGACATAGGCGACCATTCTGAGATGGGTGAATATCACGAACCGCAAAACCTGCGCGCTCGCGAGATAGACCACCTGGACCAAGAGCTGAGATACGACGTTTGTGTGTGAGTTCAGCAAGTGGATTGGTTTGATCCATAAACTGTGATAACTGCGAAGATCCGAAGAATTCACGGATCGCAGAAACCAGTGGTTTAGGGTTGATCAAATTCGCTGGTGTTAGACCTTCTTGTTCTTGAAGAGTCATGCGCTCACGGATGATACGCTCGATACGGCTCAAACCAAGTCTGAATTGGTTTTGCAATAGTTCACCAACAGAACGAATGCGACGGTTACCCAAGTGATCAATATCATCTACTTGCGCTTCGTCGAAGTTAAGTTTAACTAGGTAGTCGATAGCAGCTACGAAATCCTCGCGAGTAAGAACACGAAGATCGTCTGGTGAGTTAGGACCTAATTTCTTGTTAAGTTTGTAGCGACCAACTAAACCTAAGTCATATTTCTTAGGATTGAAGAATCTGCTCTCAAGTAGTTGACGTGCGCCTTCTACAGTAGGGTGCTCGCCTGGACGCATTTTCTTGTAAAGTTCGATTAATGCATCTTCTTCAGTTTCAGTAGGATCTTTCTCTAGAGTTTTAGCTAGGAAATCATAGTGCGAGAATAAATCGCGCATCTCGTTTTCGCTATAACCAAGAGCTTTAAGGAATATAGTTACAGGGATTTTACGAGTTTTGTCGATCTTAATGTATACGTAGTCAGAAACGTCAGTCTCGAACTTAACCCAAGCGCCACGGTTAGGGATCAAAGTAGCGTTGAATATACGCTTACCGCTAGGCTCAACTTCACGTTTGTAATAGATACCAGGAGATCTAACGATCTGTGAAACCACCACACGCTCAGCACCGTTAACGATAAAAGTACCGCGCTCAGTCATCATTGGGATTTCGCCGATGAACATTTTGCTCTCTTTGATTTCGCCAGTGTCTCTATTTACGAAACGTACCTTTATATATAACTTCTTGGTGTAGCTCTGTTCATTGAAGCGAGCTTCCATTGGCGTCTTAGCTTTGTTAGCTTCTTGGTGCTCCTCGAAAGTATAGTTGTCGTGCAAGAAATATAATTCAAGACGGCCAGTGTAATCAGTTACTGGCGAAAAGTTTTTTAGTTCTTCAGCAAGGCCTTTGGTGAGGAACCTGTGGAACGATGCCTTTTGGATCTCAGCGAGGTCTGGGAGTGTAATTGTTCTCTGACCTTCGAATGCTTTTTTCTTCGGAATTGCGCGCGCGTAATTTCTTTCCATCATAATACTGGCTAGTCCTTGTTTATTTTATTTATTTCAAATTGAACTGCAAAAAGCTCAAAACCCTGCTACCAAGGCTTAAAATGATAGCCTAGACGCAAGCGCTTTTTGGGCACTATAGTTGATCTTTATAAAGTTTTAACTGCTCGCGGGATTGACATTTTAGTCTATCTTTATGTTCTAGCGTTCAAACCATGGAACAGCGCTGGAACCCTATATTTTATTTTTAGAATCTTAAGTTCCTGAACTAGTCAAGTGTCTGGGTTATAATAATATTATAACAATATACCACTTTCAGCAGAGGCTATTAAATTACGATTTGATCGTAAGTACTAGATGGAATATATAGTTCTTCAGACTCGCCACCGAAAGCCACATGATTATCAGTTATATCTGGTGGTCCACCTTCGCCATCACTCTGATCGCGACTCAAACTGTAATCATCCCAAACTAAACTTGGTTTGTTGCTCGCTTGTTTGAAAACCGTAATTTCTTCTAGTGGTATTTCTGCTATCGCCTCTATTTCAAGGAAGGCTGAGCTTAAATATGCCCCTGACACTTGTGCTGGAGCATCAGCTGGTAATTCTGCTTCTATATCAAGATTCCCAAACATCGCAAGCGTGTCAGCATTAGGCTTATCGAGTGAGCCAATACTACCAGGACCTATTGGTGATGCTGGTTGTGGCTCTTCAAGGATTGCACCCAGTGCTCCACCGATTATTGCAGAGGCAGCGTCTGTTGTCTCTAAGCTATTAGCTTCAAGTCCATTACCAAAACCATTACCAAGTCCGTTACCGAAACCATTGCCAAGTCCATTGCCGAAACCATTGCCAAGTCCGTTACCGAAGCCATTAGCTTCAAGCCCATTACCAAAACCATTACCAAGTCCGTTACCGAAACCGTTAGCTTCAAGTCCGTTAGCGGTTAAACCATTGAGAGCAAGCCCGTTAGCAGCAAGCCCATTAGCAGCTAAACCATTGGCAGCTAAACCATTGGCAGCAAGCCCATTAGCAGCTAAACCATTGGCAGCGAGTCCGTTTGCGGCAAGACCATTAGGTGCATAAGTTGTGGTAGCTTCTGCTGTGCTGCTATCACTACTTATGTATATAGAATCTTTTGTGATGCTTTCGGTGCTTGCGTTAAAATCGCTTGGCTTAATTAGAAGCACTGAAGGCTCAGCTTGATATTGTGGAATTACCGGATTAGATAGCGCGTTGATACTCATTGTCGTCCCCTTTTGATTATTTTGTAAAAGAATATTTTCTCTCTGCTTTCGCTTTGATATTACGTAGTTGCTCTAAAGTTAAAGTCCAATCTTGTTTACTGCGAGTTTTAAGACTGCTGTCCGATGCTGTTGCTCCGTGAGCAGCAAGCTCAGTGCACATAACAGTTAATGCCATTAGCACCAAGGCGCCTAGTGTTAGCCCTGCTCGCGGTGAATCTACTAGTACTATTTTGATGCGGGCAGCTAGTGCTATCCCCAGAGCAATAATACCTAGTGCAGCTATCAGCAAGGCTGTAGCCGTTAAAACTGTTATAAGCATTCCCCGTCCCCTCGAAAAACTGCCTCTGATCGAAGCTTGTATAGATATTATTCCCCCATTTGGGGGATAAGCAACAGGTATTACCTTAAGTTTAGTTAATACTTTGCTGCTTTCGTCTCATTTTAGCCTATTTTGAGACGAATAAGGGGGGTACAAGCCTAAACACTGCACTCACCCACGGCAGCGCATAAACGAGCCGTCGGGCTCGTTTATGCTAAAACACCAAATCCCAGAGTTTAAAGTTACTAATGCGATTAACAGATTTTTTGAAATC
>CAYUFH010000075.1:0-6291 GCA_964444015.1 uncultured Gammaproteobacteria bacterium
GCTGATTATCACTATAACTGAGTCCTTAACCGGGTCTTAACCTGGGTAAGAATACTCAAGGGTTATTGTCAAATCCTCATTTAATTACGCCTTATATATTTGTCTATGCTTGCAGCAGCTTTATCTTCATCATTATTTAAACGACTGTTTAGTGCAAGAGCAGGGATTCTTTTTGATGTGGGGTCCTTTGTTTATAATGCTTTTACAGAACCTATTGCAGATACTTTTTCTCCTGGTGCTATAGTCAAAAGTACTATTAGTGGTAATGGGCATAAGGCTGGTGAGGTAGCCCATGAGTTTGCTGTAAATGCGATTAAGTCTAGTTGTAAATCTCCAAAAGTTGCTCTTCTTCTTGGATTAAAAGATATTGGTGATTTTTTCTATAATGCGTATGAGGGGGTATCTGGTCAGGGGCTAACAAATTATTATGAAGCAATTATTGAAGGTGATAAAGCTTTGAAGGTTTTTGCCCCTGATGGTATGGTCTCAGCATCCTTAGTGAAAGCAGGAGCAACCTCAGGACATGTAGGTCATAGAACGTTGCAAGCACTTGCCAATATTGGTCATATTGTTGGTGGGCTTCATGGCAAGGTGAAACTAGCACCATGTACTTTGGCTTTGGGTTAAGAACCCTTAACTATAAATTAGTCAATTCGCATATAGGTACTACTTTGTATTAGGGAGAGATTATTTATATGGGTATTGATCAAGATTACCGTTACAATCCATCTTCAACAGCACAGGCTGAACCAAAAGTGGCCGCAGCTCAGGCTGAAAAGCTAACACGCGAATTAAGAAGCTTATTGGAGGTTATAGATCAAGATGCTAGTAGTATTGAACTTGCTTTACAGCAAGGTTTGGTCTCTCGCAACACTCTCAGGCAGCTTGGTTTAAGCAGTGGTGCTGGTTTGAAAAATATTGCTATTGAAGCAGTTGCTAAAAGGACTGAGCTTAGAGCGAGAATAGCAGATATTTTACCTAGATGTGAGAAGCAAGCAATTATTGCAATGAGAAATCAAGCCTTAGATGAAGATAGTTGGTTTGGTTCTAGTGAGCGTAATATAGATAGTTCTAAAGTTAGATCTAGGCTTGCAAGAAGAATCACGGATTTTTTACCTGGCTTGGATGCTAATACTTTAAATCTAACTTTTTGGCTTTCCGCTGAGGATGATGCAAATGAGGAGCAGCAGGAATTAGCTGATAACGAAATTGATGAGATTTTAGTGAAATATGGTTCTAATGTGCCCCCTGCGCAGGCTAATAATCCAGAAGCTACTAGTGAAGGAGCTTCAGCTAAACCTACTACTGAATCAGCTGCTACTGCTAGAAGTTTTGGTACTAAAAAATCTAAAGACAATGGTAGAACGGGTGTTTTAGTAAGAGCTGTAATTGCTCAAATAAATTCTAAATTGGGAGAAGGTAGAACTGCTAAAGATTTACTAAATCGCTCTACTTACTCTTATCCTGCTGGTTTTGATGAGGCGATAGAACAGTATTCTATAAAGAGTTCTGCCAATGAATCCCTGGCCTTTATGGCTTTGGGGTCTGTTATAGCCGAGGATCTAGATATCAATATAGGTTCTATGGTTGATGCTGAGCTTAAAAAGCTAATTAAAACTGATAAAGATTTTAAGGACTTGAAAATTACTCCTGAACTTAAGGCTGATCTTGTTGAGCAGGTTTTTGTGGCTTTGAAAGAAGCTAATGAGGATAATGATTTTACTAATAAAAGAGCAGGCGATGCGGCTGTAAGTGCTACTGGTGCTAAATCGAAACCTTTTTCTTTAAAATTATTACTGGCTAGTGAGCAGTATTCATCATTGAAGGACCGCTTAAATTCAGGCATAGCTTCAAATCAATTTTTGATGGCACAAAAAAATGAGCTGCGCTGGAAATTAAAACTAGATGATAGTTGCCTTGATGATTTTATTGAAGCAGTTAACCTTACTCCAGGTATTAATATTGATGAAGATATAGCAGGCTTGCTTGCGAGTTTAAAAATGCATGCAGATCCTTCGGCACGCTATAAATTAATTAGAAACTTGTTTAATCTTGCTTCTTAGCTTAAAATGCTTTTGGCATATTGCTTGTCATGTTTGGTAGATCATTGCTCTCCCCACCAAGACCGAATGCTTCGCCCATACCTCTTAGTGCTGTAGCTCCGCCTGAGCCACCGAATCCGGTAATTCTGCTGACTAGGCTTTGAGGTTTAAATACTGAATTGAACGCCGTTAATAGAACGTGAATTAAGCCGCCGTTTATTGCTGATTTCATACTGCCAAAACCACCTTTACCCGTTAAGTTGCCGTATATCGGTAGCATGGTTGCTAGTCCAGTTCCAATTTCTGCTAACTTTAGTAATGCCGGTGGGCTGTTAGCTTTATTTTTTCCAGTTAGGAAGTTAAATAGTTCTTTTATTGTATGTAGTCCAATCGAGGCTCCAATAACCCAGAGACTTATTTTTTGATCTTTAATGATTGATGGATCACTTTGTGATGTTGATGTGTATATCCTGCTTATTTTTTCAAATCCAGATTTGATAAGGCTTTTTATGAAATTAGTTGCCGTACTAAATGCTGCTTTAATCCCAGTTTCTGCAACTCGAGCAGCTCTTCCAACGGTTGTTTGTTGAGGCTCTGCGCTAGCCATTCTTTCTTGAAATTTTCTTTCTTGTTCTTTTTGTGATTCAGCCTTATCAGAAGGGATATCTATTACTGTTCCAGGCGCAAAGCTACTAGCGTCGCAAGGGACGGCTCTAGTTGCTGAATTGGTGTGTATGCCTGGCATTGTGCTTTATTTACGAAAGAAAATTCAAAATGCTCTTGTGAATTGGTGGTTCAGCTTCTTTTTTCCTTTTCTTTTCATAAAACTCTATATTTTTTCTTTCCGCTTCTTCGAACGATGTCGCTTCTCTTTGTATGCCAGCCCAACCCAAGAGTTTTTCATCAAGATTATGAGTAAGTATCTTATGAATCCCATGGAATGGTGATAGGAAGAGATTGGCAGGGTGTTGCAACCAACTAAATGGTCCCCAATAACTTTTGTTAACTAGCCAGTGCCTGTTGTGAGCCAGCTCGGCTAGATTATGCAAAGCTGCACTGCCTAAGGCGCATAATGTTAATGGTAGAGTTGATGCTCTTATTATTGGAATCAGTTTAGGAGCCAGTCTAAGAGGTGCAAAGCCCATTAATCCAGCTGCACCTGCTGTTGTTGCTAAAGCTCCAGTTACTCCTTCGTAGATAATTCCATGCCTTGCTGGATGTGGATGAGAGTGAGTGACGATTTGCACACTAGAGTTTATTTTATTGATACCGAAGCACAAGCTATAGGTAGCAGCAGCACCAATAGTGACTAAGCCAGCTGCTTTTAATAAACCAGGTAGCTTCATGCCAACAGTGGCTATACCTTTAAGGTACTTGCTTTTAGTTGTACCATCGTAGGCACTTAAGAAAAATTGATCAACAAAGCCAACAGCTCTAGTTCCTAATTTCCCTAGACTACTTTTAAAAGTGTCTCCTGGCGTACAAAAAATTTCCTTGGCTTTAACTAAAGCCTGATCCCTAAGCTTAGTTGCACCAGCGAAGGTCTTGTCCCAATCAAGCTGTTCTAGCCCGGTCCCAGAACCGTATGTAGGCACTAATGCATTCATCCCTAGTTAACTTTGTCCTCCACTGATTTTTGAACTTGCCCATCTAGTTGCTGTTAGGGCATGACTATCTTTGTCGTTCTTGAAGCTTCTATATACTTCATATGCAATAAATATTGCATTTATGTATCCTGGTGAACATTTACGTAGAAGGGGAGGCAGCTTGCTTAGAGGGACCGCAATTGATTTAAGTCCTCTTGATAGGCGCGCAATCCAACTCATATTAGTATCTTTTGCTGCTTTTAGTCCTACTTCTCTAGCTTGTTTCTTTAATGCGGCTTCAGCTAGGACAGCTTCTGCTTCTGCTGTCGTAGCCATAGCTCCTACTCCTCGTCGTTCTAATGCCAGAGTAGGATTTTTTCTTACTCTCTCTGCTGCTACTTTTGCGGCTTGCTTTGGATCTCGCGCTGTAGTAATGTCTTCTGGAGAGACGCCCATAGATCCGGGAGTGATTGCTGTTAATCTTGCTGCTTGCAAATATGCTGCTTCTGCTGCTTCTGCTGCCGCTTTATTTATACACCTTCTATTCCAAGCATACCCACCAGCTTTTTTTATTAAGCCTAAGCCAATATTGCCATAGCCAAGCGATGCAATGGTGTCATAGACTGGCGTAGCGTTTGCATTATATTTAGCTAAATTGCTATGTATTTTGTCGAGGTCTGCATCTATTAAAGTATTTATTTTTGTTTTTAATGCTTCTTCTTGCTCTGGAGTCCTTGCGGCGCTTAGTGTTGCACTAGCTCTGCGAGTATATCTAGCTAGTAAGATCTCGAGGGGTGATTTAGTATCCTGCCCGAAGGTCTTAGTTCTCTGGGTGTTATAACCAGTATTTAAACCTGATACTCTAGTTGAGGATTCTATATTGTCTTTTAATTTGTTGAGTAGGGCTATATTATTTTCGGCTATTGCCTTATCTCTTGGACCTCTTATAGCTTGCAAACCAAAGTTGTAACTAAAACTATCAGCTTGAATTTTGCCTTTTAAGAATTCAGGTTTAGTACTAAAGGTATCGTAAGCTAAACGCTCAGCATCCTGAATAGCTTCTGATCCTTTGCTGTATATCCTTATATCCGGCTTATCATCACTAGCTGCTTTGCTGCCAATACCGTGATCAGACTCTTTGGCTGCCCCTGCTTGCTCCAAAGCCTCTGCTATTACATCTCTGCTAGTTACTTGCATATTACTGGGTATAAGTACCCAGCTATATATATCCCTAAGGTTGAATGTATTTACGATTTTATCCACGCTCAAAGATTAAATATAGTTAATCTTTTTTTTGTCATATACTGCTTCAATAGGTATTTATATTCATGTGACGAACTGGAGGTAATTAATATGGCAGGAGAAATAGCAGCAAATATATTCGCAATGCAAAGAACAGCCGTCAAAGAGATGGAAAGAGTTGCATCTGCAATTTATAATCTCAACGTTAGTGGTAAAAAAGCTGAAGCTCAAGAACTGATACAGCAGATGCCTGATCTTCAAAGAAGTGCTCAGGATATGACTAGCCTGGCTGGTTTGATGAGACATATGCCCTATAGTTTAACGGACGCTTTTTTAAGAGGCTTTAGAGGACAGTTAGGTCAAGGTTAATAAATGGGTTTAGAGAGAAGTCAACTTAATCCATCAGCAGCCTTTGATAGGTTTTTCCAGTCAGCAACAGCAATTCCTGATTATGCAGCAGCTTCTACGCAAAGGAATTTAAATGCTTTTGCTGACCACCTTAAGACTAAGGCAGCTGGTGGTGCTATGGCTGATTCTTTCACCAAATACTCTAGGCTTTTTGTGAGTATTATGGCTTCAACTAAGCTTAGGGAAATCAAGACTGAACGCGAAGGAGAAATGTGGGGCTTGACTTTTAAGCTTATGGACGACAGTCGTAGATTGAATCGGTCAGCATATTCTTAACCTGACCTTAACTTAGGATTAATAGAATTGATTTATGGGTCACGAGCCGCTAACTCGAGCTTTGCCAATTACTCCACCTGTAGTGGTGCCAAGGATGGCTGCAACGGCAGCAGGCGCCACTACCTATAATCCTTTTATTCAAGAACGAGCTAAAACCGATGGAGCTTTTACTGGTGATGGTAAAACTACTGGTGAAATTTTTGTTGCTAGTCCACAGACTAGAGATCCTAATATGCGTATAGCGGAGAATGATTATAAGACCCAAACTTTATACGACATTCTTGGTTTTAAAGTTACTCTTGAAGCTAGGTTTGAAGATAGACCTGAGATTGTTAATAAAATTAAGAAAAATGGACTGGTTGGTCTAAGCGGAGAAGATAAAGATGCAGTTTTGGAATTGCTTTATAAAAATTTTCCGGAGAAAGCTTTTTTTAATAAAAAAACTGGGGAGCCAGATGAAGATGCAATTAATAGATTTCTCAAATTTACTCAACTCTCAGAGAATGCTATTGGTAGACATCTCAACTTGTTAGCGGTGAGTAATGAACTGCAGAAACGAAGAATCCAGTCTCAGAATGACTATGTTGAAACCTTGTTAGAATCCCTCAAAGCTAGTTTAAAGTTCTCCCATTCTGGCAGTCACTCAGGATAGTATCTTAATTATTTTGATAGAATTCCACCCTAGCCTCAAAATGCTATCATTAACCCTCGTTATGTACGCGATAGTTGAAATAGCA
>CAYUFH010000076.1:0-3803 GCA_964444015.1 uncultured Gammaproteobacteria bacterium
TATTGAAAAAAGCTTAATTCTCAAGGCTTATATTATAATAATATAATAACTTAATTATATTATTCAGCTATTGACTAATAGATCTTATTTAATGCCCTACCGCTAACAATTTAGGGACTTTATCGGCTAAATAATCCAAGCAAAAAGCTCTAATTGATCCTAGTGCTGATTCTCTTTCTGCAATCGTGCGGAATCGTTTATCAGGGGATATCACGGTAGAACCCCGCACTGGTATGTTGGGATTAAAATTAGCAAGAATAAAGGCCAGAGACTCTCTTAGATTTGCTTTGCGAAAAATAGGATGAGGTTTAGCTCTAGACATCTGGTACATAAAACCAGAAACATTTTGGCTAAGCTGGTTAAATCGTTTCTGCAAAGCTCTTAAGCCATCAGTTCCATCTTCACTAAAAATCTTTAAGTCGGCAAGATATGCTTCGCGGGACTCGAGCCCTGTCTTCTCCAACACTAGATTTAAAACATAGTTAATAGCTCTAATACGCTCTATGCTGCTCGCTAGATTCTCGCTAGTACCGAACTTATATAAATCCAAGATATATTGTATTAAAATTTTAGCTCGCATGGTCTGAGCACTCACCACAGAACTAGCTACTGCTGGAACTCTTGTCAGTCGAGCTTGGATCTGACGCGACTGAGCTCGCGAGCAAGGTAAAAATCTTACAGCAGCATTGGGTCCGAAATCAACAATTCCTGGGCTTAGGTTTTGATAGCGACGCCTATTACCAGCTCTATGGATTCTAGCTACGCGATAAAAGAAACCGCCGCCTTCTCTTCTTACTTGCATTAATCACCCCTAATCTTGATGCTAACATTGTTTTGGAGTTACTGAGCAAGGTAAAATTACTTAGAATGCAATTCACCATCCAAGTCCCCGCCAGCACTTCTAATCTTGGTCCAGGCTTTGATACTTTAGGATTGGCGCTGAGTCTTTATAACAATTATAGTTTCGATACGGAATGGATTGCTTCATCGGCAAGTTCAAATGACAGTAAATGGATTACTTCGCCTTCGGCTCGCAATGACGACTCAACTCTCATTTATACTTCTAATCTCTCCGAAGAGCACGTCGAATACAACAAAGAGAATCTAGTCTATAGAGCTTTCGATTATTTATTCAAAAAAGAAAAACTAGCAACCCCGCCTATCAAAATACATTTCGAAGCGGGGATACCGGTGACTGGTGGCTTCGGTTCTAGTAGCACAGCGATAGTTGCTGGGTTGATGGCAGCAGCGAAGATTATCGAAGCTGGCGGCGGCGCACATTACTCACGCGAACAGATACTCAAGATCGGCACTCAGCTTGACGGACATCCGGACAATATTACGCCAGCGATTATTGGTGGTTTTGTGGTTTGCGTATATGCTGGTCAGCAATTGAGTTACATTAAGCTACCTTGGAATCAAGATCTTTTCTTCGTGGCGGTGACGCCAAATTTCAAAACACCAACAGCACAAGCGCGCGCAATATTACCAGCGAAAGTAAATTACCAAGATGCGGTGTTTAATATTGGTTATAGTTCATTACTCGTAGCAGCGGTGGCAACCAAAAACACTGAGGTGCTTAAAAAAACTTTTAAGGATCGCTTGCACCAGGAAAACCGTGCGACCCTAGTGCCAGGCATGCAATATGTGCTCGACACAGGGCTAGAAGCTGGAGCTGTCGGCACTATGTTATCGGGCGCAGGTTCAACTTTAATAGCTGTAGTAGACAATCAAGCAACAGCTGAAGCAGTAGGAGCAGCGATGCAAACTGCATGGCTGCAAAGTGCAGGCATTAAGGCTGAATATAGGTTCCTGAGGGCGGTTGATGAAGGGGCAAGGGTGCTGGATTAATTATTCACGCCCGACTTACTAAACATTTTAGCGAACCAACCTTTCTCAGTAGAGCTGGCTTGAGTGCCGGCACCATATTTAAAACCTTGCCCGATAGTTTGCTTAACATCATGAGAAGTTCCCAAGCTATCAAGCATAAATTGTAATTGCGCAGCGTTATAGTTAGTTGCAGGCAAATCATGTTTATCGAAACCTAAAGTATTAGGACCACCACGACTTACTGGTTGAACTTGTAAATTAAGTCCTGGGCTTGATTTATCAGAAGTGAATAAACCAGATTGAGCGTCATTGACAACTGAAACCTGAGTACTAAGAGCTAAATGCACCATACCACCTTGCTGATTTTTATCACTTAAGAAAACCGTCTGTATCCGCTCGGTAGCCTTGGTAAAATCTGGTTCAATTTTAACGCTTTTGGCTTCTAGTCCTGCAATTTTACTGTGCTCTGTAGCTAAGGTTTTGATCATTGCGTATTGGCTACGACTTAATACAGCACCAGCTTTGATCGCAACTTCTCTAGTAGTACCATCTTTATTTTCGAGCTTAATACTGACGTCTTTCAGCACTCTATAAGTAGGGGCAATAAATGCTGACTCAGTAGCTTTCACTTTAAGTAGTAGATGCGGCGCAGCAGCATTTAAAGTAGTTTTAGTAGCATCAGCATAAGTACCAGTTAATTTAGCAGTAAATTCTGCTAGCTTAGTTTTATCTGGGGTTTTAAGCTCTAGATTATAAGAACCATTACGAATTTGCTCTAAGCCTAAAACTGGAATCTCAGATAGTAACTGAGCGTCTTTAGTAGCAGAACCAATCACAGCAGGCTTCTCATCAGCGTTAGTTAAAATCCTAGATAAATTCTCTTCCATCTTCTCAGGGCTAATGCCGGTTTTTGTAGCTTGCACGTCCATACTCAGCAAGCGATCTTCAAGGCTCGGTAGCTGCAGCTTAGCGGTCATAATGTCTCTAGCTGTCCTTGCCTCTAGTGGATTGCCTTCTATATTAAGCTCGCTTAAAGAAACAAAATTAGTTTTAGATGGCATTCTAGTTACAGGGTCATAAACTTCATAAGCAAGTTTTACATGCCTTGCGTTAGCCAATGGCACTAACATCGTGTCAGCAGGTGCCATTGGATCTTGTGCCTGCTTAGAGACTCTCACGCGCAGATACTCACCAAATCTTTGAATCGAAACAGTACTAAGATCTATGCCACCATAAACACTAGGAGCAAGCTTGATAGTAGCTGGTTCTTCTACTTTAACCAGGCTATAACTACCATCATTAGTTAACTGAATATCTGGTCCTATTTTAGTTGGAGCTTTATTAAGCTCTGCTTCTATGTGCGCCACCTGCTCTGCATTATGGTTAGGACTGATATCTATTTTTACAGAAGCAAAAGGATGATCAGGTTTAAGAGGACTAAGGATTTGTTCTGGAGTCTGAGCTGTTCCTGTTGCTGACTGGTTTTGATTATTCACGGCAGCAGCGGCAGCGCCACCAGCGGCGGCAAGACCAGGAACAAGGTTGCGGGCAAGTTTTTCTACTTCACCACGATCAGTAGTTTTTTTAAATTGCTTTACTGTCTTGGCATCAGGTTTATCAAGACCTAATTGTTTTAACATCGCCTGAAGTTTGGCATCATCTTTAGTCTCAGCAGCAATATCCCCAAAAAGTTTGGCTCTAGGATCAGCAGCTAAGTCTTGAGCAGTAGCACGAGGATCTCCCATGCCAGGAAAAGTATTCGGTAAATTCTTGGCTAAATCTGCAAAACCTGGTGCAGCATTAGGAGCTGCTACTGGCTGCATGCCACGGGGAGCGACTGCATCAGCAGCTTTACTGCCAAACAAAGCCATTAGCTAATCCCCCTGATTAAATAAGTCTCCCTTGACCCGCGCATAATAATCCTCTTATCTATAAATGCTTCCTGATTTTCGCAGTCCTGAAGCAATTACAAG
>CAYUFH010000076.1:3903-6283 GCA_964444015.1 uncultured Gammaproteobacteria bacterium
CTCAGCCTAGTCTTAACTATGCCAGTTATGGCATTACCGGCAGCTGAAGAACCAGGTAGTGAGAAAAAAGAAGAATACCCTGATATTCCACCTAAAATTCTCTACGACCGAGTTTGGAAATTAATCAAAAGTGACTATGTTGATCAAACTTTTAATGAACAAGATTGGGCAATATGGCGTCATCGCTACGATGAACAGCTCAAAACCCGTGAGGATGCGGTTAAAGCTATAGAAACCATGGTCGCAAGTTTAGGCGACAGATACACTCGCTATCTAGATCGCAAAGCTTTTGAGGAAGAAAAAGAATCTATCGAAGCTGAGTTAACTGGTGTCGGTATTCAAATCGGGCTTGATAAATCGCAGCGCGTAGTTATTATTGCGCCAATAGAAGGCACACCAGGATCCAAGGCCGATCTGAGACCTAATGATCTCATCTTAGAAATAGACGGTAAGAATACTTCTGGACTCTCGATAGAAGAAGCTGCTAAGCGCATACGCGGACCAGTAGATAGTAGTGTCACGCTTACAATCAAACGCGCTGATACTAAAAAATTTAAAGTCACTATAGTTCGTGCGGTGATACCTATCAAATCTATTCCAGATGGGCAAGCTAAAGTGATTTTTGATGATATTGGTTACATTAGACTAAGTACTTTTATCTCTAAAGATACAGTGCAGGAATTAATAGACGCGATGGCTGCTATCGATGAGAAAGCCAAAGGTTATGTAATTGATTTACGCAATAATCCTGGTGGACTACTAAATAACGCCATGATTATTTCTGATATGTTCCTCGGGGATTCAGTAATAGTGAGCACAGTTAATAAAGATGATTATGTAAGTTCTTATACTTCGCGCGCTACCGTTACTTCTGATAAACCGATTGTTCTACTAATCAATAGTAATAGTGCTAGTGCTAGTGAGATCTTCAGTGGGGCACTTAGAGACAATGGTCGTGCGGATTTGGTGGGCATGACTTCATATGGTAAGGGGCTAGTGCAAGCGATCAACAAACTCGGTGATGGCAGTGGCGTGAATGTCACTATTGCAAGATACTTAACGCCAAATAAAACTGACATCAACAAAAAAGGTATTAAGCCAGATTACGAAGTTAAACTCAAAAAAGTAGACTATGAAGAAGGTCGCGGACCATGGTTCTTCGATCCTAATGTGCCTTACGGCACGCGCAAGCCTGAAGACGGGCAAGATAGACAACTAATGAAAGCCATAGAGGTACTAAAAGCTAAATATGAAGCCAGTCCTATACCTGCAGAAATTACTACTAAGATCGCTGAGCTTGATAAAAAATTAGAAGAAGCTAAGGCGAAAGCTAAAGCGAAAAAAGATAAAACCAAGTGATGGATTGCTTCGTCGCTACGCTCCTCGCAATGACGGAGCAAGACGCTTGCAATGAGACGGAGCAAGACGCTCGACGACTACGGCAGCTGCGGAGATAACATTAAGCCTGTAGCTTCTGGATAGCCCATGATGATATTCATATTCTGCAAAGCCTGTCCAGCAGCACCTTTAATCAGATTGTCGATAGCACTAGTAACTGTGATTTGATTATTGCGTTTGTCTAGTTCTATTTGAATCAAAGCACGGTTAGTACCTAGTACCCATTTGGTTTGGGGTTGCTCGCCTGGGCTGAGCAATTTCACGAAAGTCTCAGCAGCGTATGCTTGGGCATAAAGTTTACGCAAAGACTCAAGACTGGTTTTAGACTTGAGGCGCAAATAACAAGTAGCTAGTAGTCCCCTCGTCATCGGCACTAGATGTGGCGAGAAACTAATTACTATATCGCGCCCAAGAAGCTTAGACCAATACGCTTCAAGCTCGGGGACATGTCTATGCTGACCAGCAAGTTTATAAGCAGAGATGCTTTCATTCACTTCAGCATAAAGCTGACTAGTAGTGGCTTTGCGACCAGCTCCGCTAGTACCAGATTTAGCGTCAATAATAATATTATCCAAATCTACTTTAATTTTGCCTTGCTTGTGCGCCTCAAGTAATGGCGTAAGAGCTAGCAAACTAGCAGTGGTGTAACAACCCGGGTTCGCAATAACACCTTTAGTTTTAGCAATCTCTTCGCGCTTAAATTCAGCGAGTGCATAAATAGACTCGGCGTTGAGTTTGGCATCTTTACGTTTGAAACCATAAGCTTGCTCATATGTTTTAAGATTACGCAAACGATAATCAGCACTAAGGTCTATAACCTTAATACCAGCCTTAATTAAAGCTGGGGCGTATTTATAAGCAATGCCATTAGGTGTAGCAAAAAAAACTATGTCAGCTTTAGCTAAAGTCTTAGCTGAAGTCTCAGCACATTTAAGATCAAGCAAGCCTTTAAAAGCCGGGTAAACATCAGAGAACTTAGAGC
>CAYUFH010000077.1:0-6110 GCA_964444015.1 uncultured Gammaproteobacteria bacterium
ATCCTCTACCGTATTGAAAATTTCCACTCATATCTTAAGAAGATAACATATTATCTGATCACATGCAAGGATAATATCACAGAGTTATAATAATATTATAACTAGTCACGCTTAGGAATAAGCCTAGACTTACTTAAACCATAACTGACTCTAAGATAATACTCTTCACCGGTAGAGATTCTACGTACTACTATATATTTGCGCGGACGCACTACTATCTCATCAATAATCAAATCATCAGCCAAGAGATCACCAAGCCCAAACTCAACAGATGAGCTAAAAACTTCTCCGCTACGCTGATTAGTAGAACGCTTAATTAATGCTTTGGGGATTTTATTAGAAACATCGTAGATACTATTAACGTAAAACTCATCTTCCGAAGGTTTAATATTGGCATCTACTAGTTCATAGTAATGTTTACGAAATTTCTTTTCTATAGTTTCAAGCCTAACTCCTGTCTGCCAGAGATGTATACCATTCTGCACCCCTAAATCCAAAGCCTGGTTCACTGGAGTTTGAATCGCCGCCCAAGCAGCAGATCTAAAACAAAACACTATTAATAAGCTAGTTAGTAATTTAATCATCTTATGGTCGGTAAAGTGAAATATACACTTGTACCTTTATTAGGCTCGCTAGTACACCAGATCTTACCGCCATGAGCCTCGACTATCTGCCGGCAAATCCAAAGCCCGAGTCCAGTACCACTAGTCTCGCGCGTCACATCATTATCAAGCCTGGTAAAGCGCTCGAACACCGTTTCAAGCATATCGGCTCTAATACCAATACCCCTATCTTCTACTCTAACCTGAACTAGGTCTTTTGTAACTTGGATATTACAGCTAACTTTAGAACCAGCACCATATTTAATAGCATTAGAAAATAAATTAATAAAGACACGTATCATGGCATCAGTGTCCACGTTTACTTTGGGAAGATTTTTTGCAAGCTGCCATTCAATTTCAGCTGAGCTACGATTGAAAATCAATTCGGTATTAAGATCTTTCCAGGCTCGCTCTGCAATCCAATCTATATCGGCAGCTTCCATCTCAGCTAGCCTTAATTCGCCGCTAGCTTCTACTCGCGATAAATCCAGAAAATCATTAATAAGACTAGCTAATCTTCTAGCTGAGCGAGAGATCTCACTAAGATATTGCTTAGAAGTGGCTTCATCTAGATCACGAGCTAGCATCAGTTCACTAAAACCGATCACGTTAGTTAATGGTGTACGCAATTCATGAGATACAGTGCTAAAAATCTGAGACATATACTTGCCTTGCTCTAATAGTCTTTCGTTGCTAGCGCCTAAATCCATCGCTAGTTGCAGTTCTTCAACCCGCTGAGACACAAGTGTCATGAATAGCTCAAGTTCAGTCTTATCTTCCTTAGGCCATTTCTTAGACTCTATAAAAGAAATATAGGCACAGGTAGTACCTTTAAGTTTTAGCTCCAAAGCGAAATCTCCTTCCGCTGCTGCTGTTAACTTAGCTTCTGAATATAATCGTGAGAGGCAATGAAGAACCTTATCTATAATTGCATCGACATCATTAATCTCTGCTAGCTCTGCCATTAGAGCCAAAAGCTCACGCGCTTTAGTGCTTGTCTTTGCCATAAACTTGCCGAGTACCTAGCTTTATCTTACAATCTAATCTAGACTTCTTGCGCGCAAAGCACTAAGTCCATTGAATAAAAGCGAAATTATATGAATTGGATACTTATTAGAGAGATTTTAATGCCTGAACTTTTCGTGCTGGTCGGTTTAGTCTTAACCATTTTGATGAGCCTGCATCCTCAAGGTAAAAAATCCGTCCCAGCGGTTACTTCTATTGCCTTAGGCTTAGCAGCTTTCTATACAGTATTTTTATTGCTCCCGGCTATAGTTCAGAGATTTATGCTTGGTAGTGAAGGCTTACCAGTTAGCTCTGTTACGCTTTTTTCTGATTCTTTTATCTCTGATACTTTATCAGTGTTTTTCCGCGCCATTATTTATACCGTAACTTTTATTATCAGTTTGACTTCAGGGCGCTACCTCAAACCACTTGAGAGCCCTGCTGAGTACTCGCCAATACTATTAAGTGCAACTTTAGGTGCAGCTTTCTTGACTGGAGCTAATGATTTTCTTGTATTATTCGTAGCCTTAGAAACTTTAGGTCTAAGCAGTATATTATTAGCCTCTTATTCTAGGCTCAGCCAGAAATCTAATGAAGCCGGTATTAAATATTTACTGAGCTCAGCCATCGCAACTGGTATGCTCTTACTAGCAATTTCCTTTATTTATGGACTTACTGGGCTTACTAATTTTACAGCAGTGCAATATCGCTTAGCTTCGCTTGGTGACGGGCTTAGCTTCGGGCTAGAAGCATTGATTGCTACCTTGTTAGTTGGCACCATTGCTTTTAAATTAGCAGCCGTACCTTTCCATAATTGGTCGCCAGATGTTTATACTGGAGCGCCAACTAACACCACAGCTTTTCTTTCTGTGGTTTCTAAAACTGCTGCTTTGGCTCTTGCTATTAGATTATTCGCTACAGTAATCACTTCTGATATAGCCTCGCTGCTATTAGGACTAGTTGCTTTACTCTCTATAGTTATCGGAAACTATGTAGGCGTTATTCAAATGATTTCACGCGGCTCAGTGAAACGCCTGCTCGCTTATTCTTCTATTGCTCAAGCTGGTTATTTACTAATCGGTTTAACAGTCTTGCACCCTGATAGCATCAAAGCCATGGTTATTTACCTAAGTATCTATGCAATTATGAACACCGGTGCTTTTATGGCTGCTATCTATGTAGAATCGGAAACTGGCAGTGATAATATCTATGATCTCTCTGGTCTAATCAGCAAGCGCCCTGTAACCGCTCTAGCGTTCTCACTATGCTTGATTAACTTAGCTGGTCTGCCATTCATTCCAGCAGCGTTTATTGCTAAGTTCTTCTTGTTCGCTACAGCCTTCAGCTCTGGGCTCTGGTTAGGTCAACTGCTAGCAGTAGTAGGTTTAATCGGTTCAGTGATCGCATTATTCTATTATTCATATCTAGCGAAAATCATTATCGTAGATGCTCCATCAAATACAGTGAAAGCTCTAAGTGATGGCGAGATCTGCTGCTGCCCGCTTAAAACTATTCAAGGCATGATGAACAAAGAAGCCTGCTGCCCAGATACTATCGCCACCAAATGGGCACATCTTAGTGTGATGCTATGTGTAGTTGGATTAGTTTGGTTCGGTATATTTAAGATGTCTGATCTAAGCAGTCTAGTAGTAACTGTAATTAACGGTATAGGTAATTAATTTTGCATTTAGCAGCCCCTAGCACCAGCAACCCTAAAGCAGTAAATAGGGTTCTTTACGCTATTCTAGTCTTCAACCTGCTAGTGCTTGGAATCAAGCTCTGGATTGGCTTTAAGGCTGGTTCTCTTAGTATCATTGCTGATGGCGTGCATTCTGGAGTCGATAGTCTCAATAATATTATTGCACTAGCCATGATCGCTATCGCCGCTGAGCCTCCTGATAAAGATCACCCCTACGGACATAGTAAATTCGAAACACTAGGTGCATTAGCTGTCGTAGCTTTCCTAGCGATAGCATCTTTCGAGCTTATAGAAAAATCTATTATGAGGTTTTTTCATCCTGCTACTTTGCCACATATAGATCCTTTAACCGTACAGATGCTAGTCATTACTCTAGTAATTAACCTTGGGGTCTGGCTCTATGAGCGCCGTGCAGCACGCATCTATAATAGTCAATTATTACTCGCTGATGCTGAGCATACCTTCTCAGATATTCTTATTACTATCTCGATACTAGCTAGTTTGTATTTTATTCTTCAAGGCTACTATATACTCGATCCTATTCTTGGAATAGTCATTGCCTTAGTAATAGCCCGCAGTGGCATGAAAATCCTAGAAAAAACCATACCTATACTAGTAGATGAAGCTTGGCTATTTCCTGCTGATATCGAGGCTCTGATCTCAGACCTGCCACAGGTACGTGGTTTTAGCGATCTACGCTCACGCCAAGTGCACGACGAAAGGTTCCTAGAGATGAGCGTACAATTCGCTACAGACTCTCTGCGCGAAGCCCATGAGCTTAGTCATACTATAGAAGAGAGGATTATGCAGCGCTACGGAGCAGCGCAGGTAACCATACACGTAGAACCGGAAGCTATTCTCTAATAACTCCTATCGCTTCTCTTTTCTGTTTAGGACTCAAATCATCACGTAAAAATATATAAGAGCTTGCGGCTTTAACAGCTGGTTCAATAGGAGCGAATGAAGTTCCTTGAACTGTATGAGAAATTTGGCCTTTAGCATCCACAGTAAGATCATCTAAATGTTGCAATAAATCTCGATCTTCACGTAAAGTGAGAACACTTTGATCAAATACAAAATATCGATTTTGATCACCAGTAGCTGTAATCCCTTGCTTATCCGCTTGCATTAATTTATTGAATTGATCTTTTGTGAAAACTTTATCTAATGGGACTTTATTATCACCTTTAACTAAAACCGGTCTCTTAAAGTCAGCAACTATATTTAAGCCAAATTTATAACCATTTTCCACCAAATGAATTAAACGGTCTGCCTCTCTATCACTATAAGTTACATCAGTAATTTTTTTACCTACTAGGTCTTTTTTAAAAGCCCAAAGATGCTTAGTGTCTTGACTTACTTGAAGGATATTATTCGCATCAAGATCTACTTTCCCATCGCCATCAACATCAAAGCCTTGTAATGAGCCATTGCTAATTACTAAATCTACCTTATGTGCCCCAAGCCCATAAGCTCGAACAAATGAATTTGTTGGACTATAACTAGAAACTTTTCCATTAGCATCTAAGGCGCCTACTCCAATAACGTCCTTAGCAGTTATTAAAGGCGCTATCTCTAATGGCTCATTACCTGCTGCCGCAAAAACCAAAGTACCATTAGCCCCAAAAGTTTGTAAAATATTATCTCTTGCCTGTGCAGGAGGGCTTAACTTCCTTACCGTTGTTGCTAAACGCAAATACTCTTCACGACTTACAGTTTTTCGAGAGACTGCATCTGTACCATATGGTGCCAAGATGATATCAGGAACCTCGTTCATTGCAGTATGAAGCTTTTCTGCTTTTTCTAAAATTTCAGTAGGACAAACTTCAACACTGCTCTTCACCCCTTTTTTTGTTAGCTGTCCGCGAATTATTTCACCAATAAGACGACCATGAGAAACATCACCTTGACCTCCTCCTGTAATGTTAAGTGTATTAAAAAAAGCTCCTGGCTCAACAATAACTATATTAACTGGCACCTGCAACTTAGCCAAAGATACTTTAGCTCCTTTAGCAAGTAAGCTATCCACAGTTTGATAAGAACTTATGTCAGTTTCAACAATATAAGAACCTACACTAAAATCCCCCCTCCACCAAGAGTATTTTTGATGACAGTATTGAGCTTGATATTCTTTCCCATCAATAGTTACTTGCATCTTAGCTTCAGCTCTAAGTAAAGCTTTAGGCAATATAGTATTGATTTTGAAATCCTTGTCTGGAACTTGAAACTCTATTGATTTAATTGCCCCTTGAGCAAGTCTTTGGAATTGTTCTTTGGTTGGTAGAGCTGTTGACGCAACAAAACTAGCTGCAGGGGTTTCTACTGACTTAACTGTTGCTGGACTGGCCTTGGGTGCTAGCTCAGCCGCCTCTGGACTAATTTGCGAAAAACTAATAGGTGAAGCCGTTATCATTTTGTCCCGTCCTTAAATATATAGTGTTATTTAGAATTAATTGATGGAATTATAGAGAGTATAGTCCTCAATATCCTGTATTTTAAGGACCATACTCCTTAAAATACTAGGTAAAATACTATTAAATAGACTTTTTTAGAGAAAAGTGCAAGCGGACAGTTAAAAAGCAAAATTGGATATTATAACTTTATTATAACACTACTTATCTTGCCTTATTAATGCAATAGCGATGCTAGGATAATTATCCTAATGAAAATCACCGGCACAGCTCTTAAAGTACTTACTTCAAACATAGACACCGACCAGATTATCCCAGCACGCTATCTTACTGGTATTTCTAAAACTGGCCTTGGTAAATATTTATTCGAGGATCTTCCTAGTAATCCACTTG
>CAYUFH010000078.1:0-2014 GCA_964444015.1 uncultured Gammaproteobacteria bacterium
TGTCAAATACCAAACTAGCTATTATCGGCGCCGGCGCCATGGGCTCAGCAATCGCGCTGGGGCTAGTTCAGGCGCAGCTTTATAAGGCTGGAGAGATTTTACTTTGTGACACTATAACCGAGAGATTAGATCAGCTTAAACAAGCAGGCTACCAAACTACTACTGAGCTAACCCTCATCGCAAGCCAAACTCGTAAAGGCGAACTTGAGACTTTAATTATCGCTGTTAAACCTAAGGATATGAAAACTCTGCTCGCTGAGCTTAGTTGCAAGAACATTGCAGAAAGTGCAGCCACTACAGCTATAGTCTCTATTGCTGCTGGCGTTCAACTTGCTACTTATGAGGAATTCTTCCCGCTCAACCCTATTATTAGAGTAATGCCGAACACGCCAGCACAAGTGCAACGTGGCGCATCAGTACTAGCTCCTAACGCTAAAGTCCAGCATAAAGATCTAGCCAAAACTCTAAGTATTTTTGAATCGCTCGGGATCACACTTGTAATGGATGAGTCCAAGCTCGACGCTGTTACTGCTCTTTCTGGATCTGGACCAGCTTATATTTTTTATCTAATAGAAGCGATGACTGAGGCTGGCATAGAGCTCGGGCTTACACCAAGTGACTCTGAGAAACTCGCCATCTCTACAGCATACGGCTCTGGGTATCTAGCATTCTCTAAACTACAACACGCACACGCAACAGAACCAGTGATAGATAAAGTAACTGACACCGCGCGCATACTGCGCGAGCAAGTAACTAGTCCTAACGGCACTACTCATGCTGCTATCACTAGTATGGAAAATGATAAAGTGCGCGAACTAGTGCGCAAAGCTATACGTGCCGCGCGGGATCGCAGCATAGAAATGGCTTAGAGTCTAAAACCAAAAAGCTTGGAGAACTTATCATTGAATGCTTGGCTCACTTCTACTTTAGATGGTTTAGGGTCTGCTCCGTGTACCGTTTTATATAATCCTTGCCAACCACGTCCAGGATCTTTTAATGCATCTGTTGCCGCTAAAAATTCTTTCCACCATTTATATTGTCCGCTTTCATCTTTCGCCTCAGATGCTCTAACACCTTCTACTGTGCCATGGAATGGTTGTATCTGTACATGCACCCAATCTTTAGAGCGCAATGAATGATCTTTATTCTCAGACTTGTCATCAAAAAGCACGCGTGCACCACATAAACGCGGAGGATATTTGTTAACTACTCCTACAGGAGTGTTGCGAAAGAAAGGTTGACCTTTGAATATTTTAGATTTAATCCAACGCCAAGCATCAGCAATCCAACCAACCGTATTGCGTGAAAGCCAGTCTGTAAAACGCTTCCAAACGCCGACATTATTAGGATGCTGCGGGAATCTTTTAAAATCTTGGTTGTCTTTGCTAACCAAATCAAACCTATGCATAGTATCAACAAAAAACTCTCCAAGCCCAAGTGTGTTAACTATTTTATTAACGTGATGTGGCATATTACGCGAAGAAGCCACTAGTACAAAGCCTTGTGCTACTAATTTCTGCAATAATTCACGCGCACCAGGCCTTTCTATAAAATATGGATACTCGTCGACATAGCCATTTTCATCTTTACCGAATTCATAGACCTTATAACCAGCTTTTTCTAAGGCAGCCTTATCAGACTTACGCACTCGCGAAGCTAGAGTCTCATCAATATCGAATAAGAGCATTCTATTTTCAGCATTCTCAGGATTAATTGCACCTGGAGGAAATAAACTTTGAGGAGCAGCTAATGCTTCTGGGCTTGCTAAGTTTGTATCGCTTGGAGCAGCACTATTGGCAGGCGCAAAAGGGTTACTAAGCCCTCCTTGACTCAGGCCATTTGGCTGAGCCATATTAAAGGGTGAAGGTATCGCAATCCCTGAATTACCTGCACGCATCTTGAAATACAGATATACATGATATCATATTATAACTTTATTATAATATTAGACACTGGTAATGGATCGCCACGCCCCTTTGGGGCTCGCGATGACAGTAATTTATTCTTGCCAGCA
>CAYUFH010000078.1:2114-6001 GCA_964444015.1 uncultured Gammaproteobacteria bacterium
ACTAGTAAATAGTAATCACACTACCATTATCTATATAACCAGTATTCAAATCTTCAACAGTAATAGGAATCTCAACTGCACCAGAATCTATATTTGGAAACGCATTAAGTACATTGAAGTAAGAAGCGATTACTACCGTAATTACTTTAGAAGATTTTTTGGCACCAATAGTAACAGTACTTGGTTGAAACTTAATTACCGTTGGATAATCAGAGCTTAAGCTAAGACGACGAAAACCAGTACCTATTTTATTTAGTTTAAGGTTAACTTTTTTTCTATTGAAACCAATCAGGATTGCGTTATTAACGGCTCTACCGGCAACTGAAAAAGTAGCATCTGGATCAACACTGGCACTAGGATTCAATTCAAAATTAATATCAGTACTGGTACCAGCAGCAACTGTTATGCGCTGAGCTCCAGCTAAACCATCATCCAAATCACTAGTAACTAAAGGAGTCTGATTCTCACCTGTATAAAAAGCAGTATTAAAAAGGGTTCCAGAACCAGGACTATAGATGCCCACACTTGAGCCACCACTAAAACCAGAATCTATGCGCTCAGCTTTAATAATGTAATCACCAGGCACCAAATAAGGAAAATTAAACTGACCGACGTTTTGCCCATCGGCATCTGAAGCAGTAGACACTACTTCTTCAGTTAAATTATCAACATTAAAAGCAATCACATTAGCCGCTTTAACATTCTTGGCATTTTTGGTAAGCTGACCAGTGATAGCTCCTTTGCCGGTCGTGACACTACTAAGTGGATAACACATGTTAATCGCAACAATATCATCGCGATGCAATTCTATCTGAGGGTTAGCAGAGATAGGAAACATCACAGGAAAAGTGGTTAAATCTGCAGTATCGTCATTAAACTCAGTAACATAAGCTCCTTGAGTGTGGTCAAGACCTACCATATGACCAAATTCATGCAAAATAGTAGTTTTAAATTCAGCAAGCACCGCTGCTGCCCCAGTTAAATCACCGCGATTAGAGTCAGTATAAAGATAGCCATTATAGAGAGAATGTGATTCAAGAATCGCATCTATCGCCCCAGTCCTAGAATTTTGTTCAAAAAACACTGAAGAAGCAAAACCAAGAACATTGTCCTTAGAACCTCTACCGAAATACTCTTCAACAATAGTTCCATCATCATCAAAAATAATTGGACTATAACCGAGTCTAGTATCAGGTTCTAGGTAAGTAGTGTAATTAGTAAAATCAACATCAACGGCAAGAGCTCCTTGCTTAGAAAAATCCAAACTAGCAACTGTTTCCCACATCGCAAGCATGTCATCAACTGCTTGAGTAGCAGTCTCACTACTAAGATCACCAAGTGCACCTTGATCAACACGATAAGGTACAGTAGCGACTCCTCCTACTAGTTCATAGCAAGGAAAATATATCTGGGTTTTAGAACAAGGGTTAGTGGAACCAGAACAAGCCGAAAGTATATTAGCGGCCTCAACTTGCGGCATAACAAGCAGCGCAATTAGAAAGAAATAACAAATACAGCTCTTGATTTTTAACATGCAATTAAAGTCTTCTCTAAAGCATTATCCCACAGTAGTCACTAATGGCTTTATACCCTTTTTGATAAAATAGTGCTGGTATGCGCAGCGACACCGTAAAAAAAGGATTTGAAAAAACTCCACACCGAGCTTTACTTAGAGCCACTGGTGTAATTAAAGATGATAGTGATTTCGATAAGCCTTTTATCGGCATTTGTAATAGTTATATAGATCTTATACCTGGTCACGTGCACCTGCAAAAATTTGGGCAAGTAATCAAAGATGCCGTGCGCGCAGCGGGCGGCGTTCCATTCGAGTTCAACACTATCGGTGTTGATGATGGTATTGCTATGGGACATATCGGTATGCGTTATAGTTTGCCAAGCCGCGAGCTGATTGCTGATTGTTTAGAAACAGTAGTTGAAGCACATAGACTAGATGGTCTGGTCTGTCTAATGAATTGCGACAAAATTGTCCCAGGCATGATGATGGGCGCAGTAAGAGTTAATATCCCTACTATATTTATTTCTGGTGGACCTATGGAAGCTGGAACTTTAACTGATGGCACTAAAGTAGACCTAGTTTCTGCTTTCGAAGCAGTTGGTGCTTTTTCGCGCGGAGCTATCAACGCAGAGCGCCTGCAAGAAATCGAAGAAAAATCTTGTCCTACTTGTGGTAGCTGCTCAGGTATGTTTACTGCTAACAGCATGAATTGTCTGCTAGAGGCTATTGGTCTGGCTCTACCTGGTAATGGTTCATTGCTCGCTACTAGCGGCGGGCGAGTTGAGCTTGGCAAGCAAGCTGCAGCCCAGATCATGAAATTAGTAACTGCTGATCTTAAGCCACGCGATCTAGTAACTAAAGCGAGCATGGACAATGCCTTCACTCTGGATATGGCTATGGGCGGTTCGACTAATACCATACTGCATGCGCTCGCTATAGCTCATGAAGCTGGAGTTGAATACAGCATGGCGCGCATTAATGAGATTTCTAAGCGCACTCCTAATATCTGCAAAGTAAGTCCTAGTGTACCTGATATTCATATGGCGGATGTTCATGACGCTGGTGGTATCTCAGCTATACTCGCTGAACTCGCCAAAAGACCAGGACTACTAAATACTAATACTCCTACTGTCACTCTTAAAACCCTAGGCGAAAATATCGCCACTGCAAAAACCACTAACACCAAGATCATTCGTGAGATTGATAATCCTTACTCTGAGGAAGGTGGTCTAGCCGTGCTCTTCGGCAATATCGCACCTAATGGTTCAGTAGTTAAAAGCGCTGGCGTCGCGACTGAGATGCTGGTACATAAAGGACCAGCCAAAGTCTTTACTTCGCAAGATGAATGTATGGCAGCTATACTCAGCGGCAAAATTGTCGCTGGTGATGTAGTAGTTATAATCTACGAAGGCCCTAAGGGCGGCCCTGGTATGCCAGAGATGTTAGCTCCTACTAGTGCTATTGTCGGGGCTGGACTAGGCGGCAGAGTAGCTCTAATCACCGATGGTAGGTTTAGTGGTGGCACTCGCGGTGCTTGTATAGGGCATATCTCACCAGAAGCGGCGTCCGGCGGACCTATAGGCATAGTTCAAGAAGGAGATATCATCTCTATTAATATCCCTGAACGCAGTATTAATGTAGAACTTAGTGATGCTGAGATCGCTAAACGCCAAGCAGCTAAATTACCCTTCGAAGCTAAAATCAATAGTGGTTGGCTAGCGCGTTATACTCACTTCGTTACTAGCGCAGATACTGGAGCAGTGCTAAAAGTTTAGTTAACTTAGAGCCCTAATAAACTAAGAGCTGAGGGATTCTTAGCAAGCAAGTTTTGCAAATCTACTGCTGCTATTTCTAACTCTTTGCCAGCTTTGAGATTATCAATATCAGATACTACTTTCATTTTATAAGCTCCTGTTTTACTAGGTTCTTGCAAGATATAAAGTTCACCTTCAGCGCCGTAACCTCTAAGCACGACACTATTAGCTTTAGCATCTACTCCTGGTTTAGTAATATAAGGCTTAGTTCCATTAAATTTCGCTGACTGCAAAAAGTCTTTTATCACTTCTGGTACTTTTGATTTAACTGCAGCTCGCGCTCGTGCTTCTTTAACACCCATAGCTTCGCTGCCAGCATGAACTCCCTCAAGCTCAGTTTTTTTGACTGGAAGACCAGCATCATTAAATACTAGTGACTCTTCTAGTGCAGCCGTCGCAGCTGCAGCTCGCTCACCTTCTTCTCTGGCCTTGCGCACAGTCTCTGAAGGTCTACCTGCATGAAAACCGTCTTTGGCTGCTCGATTACCTCTACGAGCAAGATATCCCGCTTGATGAGCACTTATTGGTGGTCGTGCCGTAAATCCTTCTGCTGATCC
>CAYUFH010000079.1:0-5582 GCA_964444015.1 uncultured Gammaproteobacteria bacterium
AATATCATCGTTGCACCAAGGAGAAGCTTATGAAAGCGATGCTCTATCATGGACCGCGCGATCTGCGCTTCGAAGAATATAATCTGGGTGATTTAGGCTCTGCTGAGGTTTTGGTGCGCGTAGATATTGCGCTCACCGGCGGGACAGATCTTAAAACTTATCTGAGAGGACATCCTAAACTCATTACTTCGATTCCTAGTACTTTTGGTTACGAGTACGCTGGCACTATAACTGAATTGGGTTCTGAAGTTAAGGGCTTCACTATCGGCGATAAAGTTATCAGCGCTAATACTGCTCCTTGTTATGAATGTTACTTCTGTAATAAACAAGAGTATTCATTATGCAGAGATTTGCAATTTCTCAACGGTTCATTTTCTGAGTACATCAAAATCCCAGCTCGCATAGTCAAACATAATCTCTATAAAATACCTGAGGGCGTAGACTTGCAGGAAGCAGCAGCGACCCAAACTCTAGCCGTAGCTCTGCATGGCATAGAGCGCTCGCAAATACGTAGCGGGGATATAGTTGCGGTGCTTGGACTAGGCGCTATTGGACAAAGTTTTATTAAGCTAGCAAAAAATTATCTACGAGGAGTAGAAGTAGTTGCACTAGGCAGATCTGAATCTAAATTAAAACTAGCGAAAGAGAATGGTGCCGACCATATCATCGATATAAGCCATTGTGCTGACGAACAAGGTAATCTGGATAGTGAAAAATTAAAGAGACTATGGGAAGCTCAGCTTTATACGCAAGCACCATATGGACCAGATCGTGTAATAGAAGCCGTAGGCAAACTAGATAGCTGGCAAGCAGCCCTAAAGCTAGCACGTCCAGGTGGACTGGTAAATATGTTCGGTGGTTGCAGTCCTGGTAGCACAATAAATGTAGATAGTTATAAATTACACTATGAAGAGCTGCAAGTATTAGGTGTCTTCCATCATACCCCTGCCTATATTAAGTCAGCATTCGATTTAATAAGTAATGGGACCATATCCATGTCTAACTTAATTAGTCATGAGTTCGAGCTAAGCAAGCTCACAGAAGCTCTGGAGCTGCAGCTCAGCGGACAAGCGATGAAAATAGCGATTAAACCTTAGTAATAATTATTATTTTTTCTTATTAGTATTTTTATTGGAACTCGGTTTCTTACTAACAGTAGTTCCTCGATTAATAATAACTGGAGCTGGGCCGCTAAGAGTAGAAGGTCCAATGGTGCTGGAGATCTTCACTACAGTTGAATTAGTGCTGTTTTGATTATTAGCTACAGTCTTAGTGTTCAAGCTTAGAATATATGCATCATAATCACTAATTGCCTTATCTAAAGATTTCTTAGCAGCATTAAGTTCAGCCAGAGCAGTACTAAGACTAGAGCTAGTATTGGCTAAACCCCAATCAACTATAGAGCCCTTGTTGCCATCCTGTATAAGTTTCTTTTGAGCGAATGCTTCAGCGTAATTTAGTGCCGCTATGAACTTCGCTTGGAATAACTCCATTGCTCTTGAATCAGGCTCTATAACTGGATCAGGATAAACAGCCTTAAAAGCAGCTTCACTACCTTCTATATCAAAAACATCTTTAATATAGATTAAGTCACTTAAATTAATGCTACTACCCTCAAGCGTTCCACTATCATAAATAGCCTTAAAAGTATTTTTACCAAAAGCACTAAGCCTAGTTAGAATATTAATCTGAGTATCTAAAGCTAAATCTTCTTGCATGCGCAACCATGAAGATAAAGATTGATTTGGACTACTGTTCTTAAATAAGTCTCCAGTATTAAAATTTTGATAGACAGGCACAGTACCAAAGCGACTATCTTCAATAGTAGTGCCAACTGCAGTGTAAGGGATATGAATTTTATTATAATTCTGCACACCAAACTGAGTCGCAAACTCTCCTTGAAAAACTCCTTCACTAGAATAAATACGATATCTAGCAAAATCACCCTCTTGAGCACTTGGTCTACCTAAACTAACAAACTCAGGTTTGCGGATTGCTACTATCACAGAGCCAACTGCAATTAATTGTCCATTGTATTTAAAACTAGAACTAACTGTGCCATAACGAGTATGCATCTTGGGGATAACATCTAGATGCACGCTTGCATTAGCAATATCACCATCAGCATTCAGATCATATAGAGTCGCCGATAATTCAAAATCAGCATCTAAGTTTTTAGGCAGATCGTTACCAAAAGCTTTAATACCATTAGCTTTAGTAGGGATCATCCCAATACTAATCTGCAAATCACCATTACTGGCTTTATATAATGAAGTCATACCACCAAATTTTTTATTGATAATCTGAATAGGATTATTCTCATCAATTGATTTATTGGGATTATAGATTATTCCAACACGCTCGTTAGGAATAGCATTTAGAACTAAATCTATAGCTGTAGGAGTCGCTGTAACTATCGCTGGTGGTGGTATAACGACCGGCGTTGATACTGGAACACTAACTATAGGATTGTCAACAATTATAGGTGCTGGTTCTACTACTGTAGTTGTTGCTTGCAACCTAATTTGCGCCAAAGCTTGCCGGCGTAATTCATGCTCGCCTACAAGCGGTGCTACTTTGGGTTCTGAAGATGCTAAAGCCAAATTAGCCAAAGGAAGCTGCCACTTAATCTGCACGCCATTAGGTAGATTAGCTAAATCCAAACCTCTATCACTAATTTCTAAAGCATAGGCACTCGGATCAGCTAGAACTTTAGTTGGATTTGAAAGCAGCTGGCCAAGTAACTTAGATGATATACGCAAACGATTAGGGGCAGCCACAAAATCAGTAGCCAAATCATTAATAGTAAGAGTCTTGGCTAGTAAATCTTCAGAAATTAGGGTCTGAGCGTATCTTTTATCAGTCTCGGTAATTTTAGCTGGAATATAAGCGCTCTGAATTAAATCTATACTGTAGGCTCGATGCAGACTCCTAGAAGAAGCCAGTGTTAATCCCTTATTAATAGTGCTAACTAATCGCGAAGGATTAACAGTCGAATTTAAAGTATCTACTTCTTCTAAATATTTCTCTAGAGCTTGGTAGCGAGCAGCAATCTCAGTATTGCTTGTCGCTGACTGACTTGCAAGCGAGCTTGCCAAGCTAGCTAACAGATTGCTAGCACTACGCGAAACCGTCGAAGCAGCAGCAATAGAGCTAGTATCATAACTGCGGCTTATTGTTTCAATTTGATGATAATTACTAAAGCCTTGATATGTAGTTGCCAAAAATAAACTAATGGTCAAACCAATAATGGTTGCCATTACACTATATGGAATCATTTGTCCCCTTCTCCCCTAATCATGACCAATAAGACTCCCCTGAGAGTTAATGGTTTATTTGGTCAAGCTGGAAAACATGGTAGCAAAATCAAATTAGTTTTTGTTGTATATACGAAAATTATTTTATGGATTGCTTCGCCTTCGGCTCGCAATGACAAACAATTGCCGTCGGGCAGGTTTTTACTAAGCGTCTAAACGAAACTTGCCGTCCGCAGCAATATCTATAGTCCCGCGGGCTTTCCACTCTACAAGCTTAATAGCCAGCTGTTCTCGATGGGCCTTACGTGCTTGGATATTACGATCTATGCCTGCAATTTCAGCTTCGATTTCTTCTACTTCGTATTTTTTGATTCTTGGTTTATCAAGCATTAAAGTCAGTTCATCCAAACGCTTGAGCGCCTGATCATCTTCGTAATCAAGCATTTTAAGTTGTTTATGTAATTTACGATCTAACTTCTCGCGATTACTAGGAAGCTGTGAGAATGCCCCAACAAATTCAACAATATCTATTTGACCAATTGCAACCATAAGAAT
Source organism: uncultured Gammaproteobacteria bacterium (assembly GCA_964444015.1). Classification (GTDB taxonomy): domain Bacteria; phylum Cyanobacteriota; class Vampirovibrionia; order LMEP-6097; family LMEP-6097; genus CAYUFH01. The sequence goes on from CAYUFH010000079.1 coordinate 3,813, forward strand.
AATTTCTTCGCGGCTACGATTAAAAGCAGGTACTAAGCGTTTACAATCTGTAATGTAGTTATCCAAGTCAAGCAATAATTCTTTCACACGCTTCTGAGTATATGTTTTAAGCTCTTGTTTTAAATAATTCAAATGTTGAGCCCATAACTGAGCATCAAGACTATTCCAGTAATCCTGCAGTTCTTGAGTTACGGGTTCACGTTTCTGATTAATAAAACTCATTATCCCAACTTTAATTGCCAGGCGCGCCATCAAGCGATTATACTCTTCGCGCAACTCTGCTGCGGTTTTGGTTGGTAATTTATCGGGCACTATTCTATTTTAAGCGATATTTATATGAGGTTGGTTTGATTTAAAGATTATGCTCTCACCCTTGCAAGCGCAAAAGTGTGACGTCAGTCACACTTTTGCTATCCCAAGGTGCTGATCCAGTCATAGATAAAGCAGAAGCAATAACAGTAGCACGCTCAAAAGCTGTATTAGTACGTGGAGTATAAGCAAGTTCTGGAGGAGCTACTCTCTCAGCTGCAGATTTGTTACGCAAAAAGCTTGCAAGTTTAGCATCAGCAACACTACCTGCACCAGGAGTATTAGCAATCTCATTTAATAGATCAAGACTATCATCAGATACTAGGCTTCTTCCGTAATTACTAGATATCTGACCATCTGCTACTAAATCTGCAGGAGGGTAACTAACTTTACCAGTATAAATTTGCTGTTGAATTTGCAACCACTGATTAGCTCTTGGTATATCTCTTTCTGTGATTGCATCTGTAGCTTCTTTGCGAGCAAATGCCTTAGCTTCAGCAACTTTGCCTTTACGCATCATGCGAGCTATAACTCGTCTATCTTGAGCTTCTGTAGATTTTTTATCTTCTGGTTTTTTGCTATTTGGCTGAGAAATAATTGCAGCATTACCTGTTGCAATTGGATTAACTGCTATTGCCTGAGCTTGTTTGAGTGCTTCAGCAGGACTATATTTGCGAGTTACAATGGTTTGTGATTCGGCTTTGGTATTTTGCTGCTGTTGAACTGCTTTTTCAAATTTATCAGGACCCAAACCTCTTTCTTTGGGTTTCGGACTCTTAACTGTAGTTTTTTGTGGGGCCGCTACAACGCGCGGCGCGGCTTTTCGCTCGATTTGATCGAGCTGCTGCGGACTTACATAGTTCGGCAGTGCTTGGTTATTCATGTTGGCGCCGTTAGCTACCATCTATACTTAGTTATATTGATTTTGAGTTAAGACTAGGTTAACAAAAGAAAAAGCCTCCGCACTAGGGGGAGGCTTTTCTTTCTCGTTGGGGGGGGGAGAGATTTTTAGTGAGCTTTTTTAGCTTGCTCTGTAGTAGTTAAGGTCTTAGCTTCATCATGCTCTGCTAATTGCTCAGTTCTAGCTTCTGGTTTAGCTTTCACTTCAGTAGCGTAGTGAGAAGCTGGGTCCAAATGTTTTAAAGATTCTTGTTTTAGTTTACTTTCGCTAGCCTTAGCTTGTTCTGCTTGGCTGGCAACTTGAAGATCGCGCTCAGCGTTAGCCTTATTTTTAATATGCTGAGTAAGCTGGGAAGCAACCTGAGAAGCTTCACTTTTGAGCATCATTACCTTGCTATTTTTGCCAGGATCTGTTGATCTTTGTGCTGAATTAATCTGAGACTCTAAATCTATTTGCAAAGCTAAGCTTGCTTGTATTCCGGTCTCTGCATGCGCAATACTAGTGTTATCAATGCTCATGCCCTAGCTATATCCGATCTAGATTAAGGCGTGGTTAAGGGT
>CAYUFH010000080.1:0-5529 GCA_964444015.1 uncultured Gammaproteobacteria bacterium
GTATTCTTACCCAGGTTAAGACCCGGTTAAGGACTCAGTTATAGTGATAATCAGCTCCTTGTGTTTACCACAGTTACTCTTATAACCTCGAGCGATGATACGTCTGAATCGACGCTTCTCTCTACTGCGCAAAAAGCCCAAAACTAAATCATTAACCAATAAACTTAGTCGTTTAAACAATCAGTCCACCAAGAGCCGAAATCACTCAAGAAATCGCTAAGTATATATAGGTAAAAACACCTATAAGTTTGATATTAAATTATGGTTTGCTTCGCCCTCCTTACAATGACGAAAGCCGCGCTAGAATCATCAATGATGAGAATTCTAATCTCCAACGACGATGGCATATTTGCTGAAGGTGTGCGCACCCTAGCTGAGACCCTAGCGCAGCGACATGAAATATATCTCTGCGTGCCCGATCGCGAGCGTAGCGCTACTGGTCATTCTATGAGTCTCAACAAACCATTAATGGTAGATCCTCTGCGAGATATTCATCAGATTCACGGCATCACTGAAGGTTTTATGACATCAGGAACTCCAGCCGACTGCGTCAAAGCTGCGATGGGCGCACTATGGCGCAACAAGAATTTTGATTTGATGATATCAGGAATCAACCACGGTCCTAATTTAGGAGTTGATGTACTTTACTCAGGCACAGTCTCTGCCGCGATGGAAGCGATGATATTAGGCTTACCATCTATCGCTATTAGTTTATATAGTTATAGCTCGCGCGAGTTTCAGGATGCGGCATCTTGGGTTCTGGATTTTATTGGTGATGGCAACATCGCTAAACGTATCGGTGCTAAAACTTTTTTGAATATCAATATTCCACCAGGAGAGCGCGCTAATTATCGCGGTGTGGAACTGACTAAACTAGGCAACCGTAGCTATGAAGAGAACTACGAGGAGCGCATGGATCCACGCGGGCGCAGATATTTTTGGTTAGCTGGTAAGCCAGTGGAAGGCACTGAGACTGAAGGTACCGATGGTTGGGCTCTATTACAGAACAAGGTTTCAATTACCCCAGTGATATTTGATATGACTAACTACGAAAAATTAATTGAGTTGACTGATTTAGCAAATCTTGACAGTGGTTTACAATACTAGAGATGCGCTACCTAACAGTACTAGCAATTATATTAACTCTCACTGCTTGCAAACCTGTCACTAAAACACCTAGTGACACCAAGCTCATATTACGCGCCGAACTTAGAGAGATATCACGCGATCTAATTCGCGAGTTTAGATTTTTCGAGACTGGACTTATAGAAGAGACTACTATATATTCTGGTAAGCCCAGTACTACAGAGCTCTTCAGCACCAGGTTCTACCAACTAAGTGAAAATCAAACAGCCAAATTAAAAAAACAAACTGAAGAGTTAAGCAAAACAAAATATCAAAATCAATTCCCCTGGAAAGAAGATTTTTATCAGCGCGGTGATGTAGTTAAGTTTGAATATGCCGCTAGTGATGAGCTGCCGCATAGTTGCTATTACTATACTGGACATAGTGATAGTCCTGAGATATTCAAGACCCTAACTGAGCTAATCAAAAACACAGGCGAAAGCCCAGGTCTAATCAAACACTAAGCCCAGATAGCATCTTCTTCTGCACTAAAAACACCGATACGCTGCACCTCAGGTTCTAACCTCACACCGCGCACGCGCGCGGCAGCTTGAACTCGTGCCATAAGCTTGCACATATCCATAGAAGTGCCTATGCCTTCTTCTATATTCTCAAAAAAATTACCATGCAACTGCGTAACTCTAATTGCACCTTCAGTCCAACCTTTAGCACCCATCTCCTGAATTAATAGTCCAGCTTTACAATCATCACTGGGGTTCTTGAAGGTACAACCACAAGTCCAAGATTTAATTGGTTGAGCTGTAGAGCGATGATGATTATTAGCTAGTACTCGCTTGCGAATCTCATCTTTATCACCAGCCACTAATTTAAACTTAGCCGATATTAATAAATACTGCTTGGGATCTAGCTTTGAATGTCTATAACTAAAACCAAACTTGGATTTATCCCAATCTTCGATCTCTAGAGTGCTGAGGTTAAGCACTATGCCAGATTCTAGTATCTCTTCTATGCAAGAACCATGAGCGCCAGCATTCATCACCACCCCGCCGCCGATAGTACCAGGAATGCCTTCCATAAACTCAGTACCAGCGTAAGATTTCTGCGCAGTATGCGCGCAGAAGCGTGGCATTTTAACACCAGCTCCAGCCTCAAAAATACCAGGTTCAAGTTCAGTTATAGTATCGAGCCCCGTAGTAAGTATGGTCACCCCAGGAATCGCACGCGAACTTAAGAGCAAATTAGATCCAGCCCCTAAAATATTCCAACTTAGATTCTCAGATTTAATCCAAGAGAAAATTTGTTTTAGCTCATCAAGGTTGCGTGGTATCACCAGCATCTCGGCGCTAGCTTTAACTCGCAGCGTACTATTTTTACTGAGATCATAGTTCTTATGAATTTGAATATTATTAATGGTTTCAGGCACTTATTAGATATTATCGTTTATTTAGAACTAGTGCTTTGGTCTCTTATCTTAAGCTTGAATTTGGCTCAAAAATTGGGAATAATATAGTTATGCAGCTCTTCAACAAGAGCAATATTTCGTGTGGCGCAGTTTTAGTTAGCTGTGTCTTGGTTTTGCTTAGTAGTAGTTCTTCAGCTAAAAACAAAATCATGTGCGAGCTTAACCCTAATACTGAGATTTCAGCAATAGCTAATCATCCGTTATTTGACACACCATATAAAGCAGCAGCCAATTATATTCCAGTGATGCCACTTAGGGCACTAGCTAGCACCGAGCTGCTTCGCAAAAAAGGCACTGCTCGCATGGTACGCAATTTTTACGTACGTAATTTACAAGGTAAACTTGCCGAACCTTATGAAACTATGACTATGGACTTAGAAGTCAGCTCCAGAGGACTATTTGGTAGAACTATTAAGGGTACTGGGCGTATTAACGATCTAGATCTCTATTACGAAAACCAAATGAGTTTCAGATTGCCTAAAAAAATATACATGGAAGCTTTTGCTAGATTAGATGGTTGCGAAATGATGAAACTCAAAATCGAAACTGACGGCGATAAACTAACTAACGATGTACGCGGCTTGTATCTAGGCAAAAAAACAGATTATCATACCGACTGGCGCACCACAACAGGATTCCTAGCTGGATCTAACTACGAAATGATCGCGGAAGGAATAAGCAAAGGTGGCGTACCTTGTGATAAGCACAACCAAAATACAGCAGCTTGCAAAGAACACGCCAATGACAAACCCTCAACCCTCTATGTAGGTAAATCCTCTGGTAAAGTTGCCGGACAAATGATTAACGGTTGGGTTAGAGAAACTCGTGCTAATCATTTTGAAGCTGAAGAAAATTATGGACCAATAGTAGTTAAAACTATTATTGACACTGTAGTTGGCAAATAAACTAAATTATTACTTCAATCAATTTAGATATAACATAACGGGTGTGGGCATAGCTCATACCACCCTGCAGGTAACCTATATAAGGTTCTCTTAAAGGTGCATCAGCAGAGAGTTCTATACTTGAGCCTTCTATGAAAGTACCAGCAGCCATAATAATCTCATCACCATAACCAGAGATCGCTGAAGGCACAGGAGTAAAAATAGAATTCACTGGGCTGTTCTGTTGCACCAATTTGCAAAAATCAATGAGCTTAGATCTATCATTAAATTTAATTGCTTGAATAACATCATTGCGCTCAGCATCATAACTAGGTATAGTCTCTAACCCCATATCATTAATCGCTAAAGCCGCAAGGCTCATACCTTTAAGAGCTTCGGATACTATTAATGGTGCAATAAAAAATCCCTGCAGGTACAAGCGACTCTGATCAAACATACAACCACCATGACTGCCAATGCCAGGCGCAGTCATAAACTCTGCTGCTGCTTGCACGCAATCTTGGCGCCCAGCAATATAAGCCCCCGCCGCAACTATGCCACCACCAGGGTTTTTAATTAAGGAACCAGCGACGAGATCAGCACCTAGATGGGTGGGTTCATTAAGCTGAGTAAACTCACCGTAACAATTATCAACAAAAATAATCGCTTGAGGAGCAGCTTTGCGAGTCGCCTCTAGAATTTCTTTGAGTTGCAGTTGGCTAAGACTATCTCTCCATTCGTAACCGCGCGAACGCTGAATAAAAGCAATGCGAGTATTAGAACTTAATTCTGCAGCCCCATACTTGCAGTTTATTTTATATTTCTCTTGATACTGCTTAAATACTGTTTGCAAAGTATCGTAAGGCTTACCAGTAACGAACACTATCTCATCACCTGAATTAAGGTTACCCATTACGGCAGCAGAGATAGCATGAGTACCAGATACTAATTGCGGTCTAACTAGAGCAGCTTCAGTACTGAAATAATGCGCGTAAACTTCTTCAATCTTATCCTTACCAAGATCATCATAGCCATAACCCGTAACCCAAGCATAATGGGAGTTTTGAATACCAGCAGCTTTAAAAGCTTCAAGTACTTTTATTTGAGTAAGATTTTTAACCTCGTCTATACGCTTAAATACGGGTGCTAGCTTAATTTCGTAAGCAGCAATTTTATCAGCGATATTTAGCTCTAGCTTCATAGCGTCTTTCAAGGTACTCGACTATTTTACCAGCCACATCTATACCAGTGTATGTTTCTATACCTTCAAGCCCAGGTGAGGAGTTAACTTCCATGACTAATGGACCTCTACTAGATGGCAGCATATCTACCCCTGCACAACCTAAACCCATAGCATTAACTGCCTGTATCGCGACCTGCTGCTCGTAGTCACTAAGCTCGATAGGCACAGCAGTACCACCTTGATGCAGATTAGATCTGAACTCTCCAGGTGCCCCGCAGCGCTTCATCGCAGCAACTACCTTGCCATCCACCACTATCGCTCTATAGTCAGTACCCTTGGCTTCGCGAATAAACTCTTGCACCAAAATATTAGTTTTAAGTGACGAAAAAGCTTCGATAACAGATTTAGCAGCACCTTTAGTGTCAGCCAAAACTACGCCTAGCCCTTGAGTACCTTCAAGCAGCTTAACTATAATAGGAGGACCACCTACTCTATTAATAAGATCAGGAATATCGTCCTTCTTCGGAAACTTTGCAAAAACAGTAGTCGGCAAAGGAATATCCAACATTGAAAATATTTGCTGACTCTTAAGTTTGTCTCGAGAGATCTCTATAGACTGAGCGCTAGCCGTAGTAAGAACTTTTTGCATCTCAAACTGTCTCACAACAGCAGTTCCGAATAAGGTAACCGAAGCACCAATACGAGGGATAATTGCATCTATATCTAAAAGTGCATGACCTTGGTAATAAACCATGGGACTACCTTTCTCAATCACTAAAGAACATTTAGTGTGATCTATAATTACCACCTCATGTCCGCGCCGCATAATGGCGTTCCTTAGACTAGTAGTGGAATAAAGGGATTTTTTGCGAGATAATATTGCGATTTTCAAGCTGCATAGATATGCTAACACG
>CAYUFH010000081.1:0-5413 GCA_964444015.1 uncultured Gammaproteobacteria bacterium
GAGTATTTAAGATGCTGGTGATTCAATTCAGCATAGATACCGACAGGAGCGGAGCAACCACCCTGAAGTGTCCTCAGGAAGGCTCTTTCACCGCGCACTATTAAATCATCATCTTGCGAGTTAATTTTCGCTAGTAACTCACGCAAGCGAGCAGACTTAACACTAGTAGATTTAATCTCTACAGCCAGTGCCCCTTGACCTATAGCTGGAAGAACCTGACGCGGATCTAGATACTGGGTTATTCGCTCACTGAGCCCCTGACGGTTTAGCCCGGCAGCGGCTAATACGATTGCGTCAAACATCACGTCATCGCGAGTGGCGCAGCCACGTGGCAATCCATTAATGGATTGCTTCGCTTCGCTCGCAATGACATCAAGTTTCCTGAATCTAGTCGCCAAATTCCCGCGCATATCTCTAAACTCTACTTGCCCGTATAATCGCTTAAGCTGAGCTATGCGCCTTGGGCTAGACGTGCCCACTACGCGTGCTTTAGAAATATGATCTATACCCTCTTCTAGTGCTCGCTGCGACATGCAGACCACATCACGAACATCTTCGCGCTTAGAAGTGCAAGCTATCTCTAAACCAGCCGGCAAACTAGTCGGCAAATCTTTCATACTATGCACAGCTAAATCTATAGTCTCCGCTAATAAAGCCTGCTCAAGTTCTTTAGTGAACAATCCTTTCACATCACCTTGCGGAATCTGCGCCAAAGGCGTATCAAGTATAAGATCACCTTCTGATTTAACTTTGATAATTTCTATTTCTAAATTTGGTTCTATAGCGAGCAACTGATCTCTAATCATCTCAGTCTGTATGAGAGCTAATTTACTATCACGACTGCCTATAATTATCTTCATTTGTCATTGCAAGGAGCGTAGCGACGAAGCAATCCATTAACTAATAATTGTGCCAACCTCAAGTCCGCAAACTATGTCTCGCACCGCACCTGGTCTAGCGAAGTCAAACACCGCTATAGGAATATCGTTTTCCTTACAGAGCGCCACTGCTGATGTGTCCATGATTTTAAGGTCTTTATTGATCACATCATAGTGAGTAAGGGTTTTGAATTTAGTTGCAGTTCTATTAGTCTTAGGATCAGAATCATAAACTCCATCCACACCATTCTTCGCCATGAGTAGTAGTCCGCAGTTCATCTCAGAAGCTCTTAGTGAAGCCGCTGTATCAGTCGTAAAGAAAGGATTACCAGTACCACCAGCAAATATCACTACGCGACCTTTCTCTAGGTGACGCATCGCACGACGGCGAATATATGGTTCAGCGATTTCAGCCATAGTGATAGCTGATTGCACGCGAGTGGCTACACCGTGCTTCTCAAGCACGCCCTGCAGCACTATAGAATTCATAATGGTCGCAAGCATACCGACATAATCAGCCGCCGCTCTATCCATGCCTAGTTCAGCAGATTTCTGCAAACCACGAAATATATTACCGCCACCTACGACGATACAGACCTGCACGCCCATGCGCACGGCCATAGCGACCTCTTCAGCGATCCTATCCACCACCTCAGGTGATATCCCAAGTCCGCCATCACCCATCAGGGCTTCGCCGCTTAGTTTAAGTAGTACTCGCTCGTATTTAATTTGCAAACCTGATAAATTATAGCTCTGGAACGGGGGATTAAGCAGTTTTGTCGTTGTCGAACTAGGGGGCTCATAGGGCGAAATACGCATTTATGTTAAGATAATTAACGCGATTTCTACTAGTTTTAATTTCCCAAAGCTCCAAGCTTTTGCCACTCAGCGGACCAGGCTTTTAACTAATCCTAATAGAACCGCGACAGAAATTAAAGAGGCTTTTGATACCGAGAAACAAGTCATTAAGAATATTAGTACAGAGTTATTACCAAAAATTATAGAAGTTTACGCTGCGCATTTTGATCAATTAGTTAAAAGCCAGGCTCTTCCAAAAAACCCTAGAAATGAGTTCAAAGTACCAACGACAATTGAAATTGATGGGAAGCCTTTTAATCTATATGTCAAATGCCAAAACCCAGCAAATCAATTACCACCCGGTTCTTCTTATGAACAATACTGGCAAATGGACTTAAGATTCACACTAAATAACGAGCAGCAGAGTATTCGCATTAATACAAGCGGTAATTTTAGAGATGGAAAGCTTGGGCAAGATTCTAGAATGCAAGATGGGGATCAAGTATTGGCTTACAATAGTTTCAACCCTGCCAGCGTCGGACAAAGCGGGAATGAGCCATTAGAACTACTAAGCCTACGTCGAATCTCAGATTTAAATCGTTCTACCTGGTTAAGCAACCAAAATCATGCCATATCACGCGACGAAGTCCTTTACCGTGACCCTGTGACGAGAGAGTATGATCACAGCGCAATAGCAGCAGCCCTAGCAAATTAGACGTGACTTAAATAACCTTCCAGCTTCTCAAACTTCCCTGGCTCACGCAATTTCTTCATGGCTTTAAACTCAATTTGTCTTACACGCTCGCGAGTAATGTTGAAGATTTTACCTACTTGCTCAAGAGTACGAGTTTGACCATCCTCTAGACCGTAACGTAGTTTAAGCACTTCAGCTTCACGCGGCAATAGATCTACTAGTAGTTCTTTAATATGCTCGCGTAGCATACGCTCAGTGCTACTAACATCTGGCTGGCAGCGTGGCTCATCTGCGATGAACTCAGAAAGTGAACTATCTTCTTCTTTGCCTAGTGGAGTCTCTAAAGACACAGGGGTTTTATTAGCATTCATTATCTCTTTGAGCTTCTTCATGCTTACACCCATAGCCCAAGCGAGCTCCTGGTCTGTAGGTTTGCGCGTTAGCTCCTGAGACAACTGTCTAGTGATCTTTTTATAGCGGTTAATAGTCTCAACCATATGCACTGGCACGCGGATGGTACGTGACTTATCGGCAAGACTGCGGGTTATGCCTTGACGTATCCACCAAGTAGCATAAGTAGAGAACTTATAACCTTTCTCGTGATCGAACTTCTCAGCCGCACGAATAAGACCTAGGTTACCTTCTTGAATAAGATCTAGGAATGGCAGACCTCTATTAAGGTACTTCTTAGCGATACTCACTACCAACCTTAAGTTAGCTTGTACTAGTTTGCGCTTAGCCGTTTCGCCGCCTTTGCCACCTTTCACAATCAAACGCGCAAGTTTGATTTCTTCTTCTGCGTTCAATAGTGGAATACGACCAATCTCTTTAAGATAGAGTTTGATTGAATCTTCAGCCCCATCAGAGCGAGTAGAGTAGTAGCGGACCTCAGTTGCTTCTTCTTCAGCAGGCGCAACTACATCATCATCAGCCTCAACAACTACAGCAGCTGCAACCCCAAGCAGTTCTGTTTCTACTTCATCATCTTCTTCTAAAATTACAGCAGTATCATCTGCAGCTTCGTTTCTTGACATCAGCTTTTACCTCTTTTTGTTATCGCCTATGACTTACTTTGTCGCAATTTGTTCCCGTTCTCGAAAAACTTTTTCAATAGAGATAACTATAAGTGATTCGGGCCCAAAGACCAAGTTAATTTTTTTTAAACAAGTGATTGCAGAAAAAGTGGCCGGAAATTTTTTTATTTGCTAATGAGAAAAATTAATTCCCGGCGAGTCTGGACTAGTGTTCGCATGCTAGGCGCATGAGCCCGAGCGACCGGTAGCATAATCGACACCAACGTGTCGATTATGCGCTAACGACCAAGAGTGCAAAATCTAAACTTTGCACTCAAAGTTAAAAGCGCAAAAACGTGACGTAAGTCACCTTTTTGCTAGGTTCCAACTGTCCAGGAGTTCATGTACTCAAGCATGCTCGAACTCAGCGTATCGATACTAATACCCATCGCCTTAAGTTTAAGTCTTGCAATCTCCATATCCAGCTCTGCAGGCAGAGTGTGGATGCGGTTCTCAAGTTTACCTACGTTCTTTATTAGATACTCAACAGCTAATGCTTGGTTAGCAAAACTCATATCCATAACTGCAGCAGGGTGTCCTTCGGCAGCAGCTAGATTGATCAAACGACCTTCACCTAGGACAATAACCGAACCTTTGACTTTAGATTTCTGAGGATCACGAACATATTCTTCAGCAAACTGACGAACTTGGTTCACTCCACTAGACATTTCACGCAAAGCAACTAGATTAAGCTCCAGATCAAAGTGACCAGAGTTACAAACTATAGCCCCATCTTTCATAACCGCGAAGTGTTCGCGATCAATAACGTGACGATTACCAGTAATAGTAATGAATATGTCACCGATAGCAGCCGCTTCACTTATCGGCAGCACTCTAAAACCATCAAGGCTCGCTTCTATAGCTTTAATAGGGTTGACTTCGGTAACTACGACATCAGCACCTAGACCCTTAGCACGCATCGCTGTGCCGCGACCACACCAGCCATAACCTACTACCACTACAGTTTTACCTGCAATCAATATATTAGTAGCGCGAATCACACCATCGAGGGTGGACTGTCCTGTGCCATAACGATTATCGAACATGTGTTTGGTTTGGCTATCATTAACTGCCATCGCTGGGAAGCTAAGTACTCCATCAGCTTGCATCGCTCTCAGGCGTACGATACCAGTAGTAGTCTCTTCAGTAGTACCGATAATATCTTTGATTTGTCCAGGACGTTCTTTAAGTAGAGTAGCAACCACATCTGAACCATCATCCATAATGATTTGTGGTTTAGTGTCTAGCGCAATATTTACGTGTTTGATATAGGTATCAGTGCTCTCACCTTTCATTGCATAAACAGATATGCCATGGTTCTTAACTAGCGCCGCCGCTACATCATCTTGAGTAGATAGTGGGTTACTAGCGATTAGCGTACAATCTACGCCACCAGCCTTAAGTGCAATCGCCAAATGCGCTGTTTCAGTGGTTACGTGCGCGCAGGCGATCATACGATAACCCTTAAGTGGTTGTTCTTTAGCGAATCTTTCACGAATTGAGCGCAGTACCGGCATTTCTTTGCCTGCCCAATCTATACGTCTTTGACCCATATCAGCAAGGCTGATGTCAGTGATTTCGTAGCTAGTCTGTGTTGTATTAGTCATCAAGATTATTGTAGCAAGATGACTAGAAAAAGCTTATTTCTCTTGCATTAAACGCCTTAATTCAGGGTCATCTGTTCTACTAAGAAATCTGTATATAAACCAATACATCACTCCCATCAAAAATAAAGCTACTATTGCTTGTATTAAAAGTGGATTCATGGTTGCGTCCTCCTAAATGAACGCTCTAGACACCAGTCCCTGAGCTTCATATCATTATAACTTACTTTTAATAAGAAATCGCAAGCAATAACACTGAGCATTGCCGCAAAGAGTCTGAATATAAAAATCCAACCTAAGTCCATCCCAGTAAAGACAACCTGTGTAATAAATATCCCGAACGGTGTACCTGCTATAAATGCAAGC
>CAYUFH010000082.1:0-1298 GCA_964444015.1 uncultured Gammaproteobacteria bacterium
CGAAGCAATCCATTAAGTGCGGCACTCATATTTTTGCTATAATTAGTTATATGAATAACTACGATCCAACCAACGCAGGCGGTGGCTTTGGCAAGAGCCCTATAGGTTTTGCAACTCAACAGAGTTTCGTTACCCGAGTCTTTAACTGGATGTTTATGGGCTTGCTGGCTAGTGGTACTGTAGCCTACTTGGCTGCTTCTAACCCTATTATCATTAAAACCCTTTATTCTAATATGTTCGTGCTGATAGTACTGGGAATAGGCTGTTTTGCTCTAGTCTGGAATCTTAGCGCTAATATCGCTCAGATGAGCCCAGCGACTGCTGCGACTAATTTCTTTATCTATGCAGCTTTGAATGGATTGCTTTTAAGTTCCATATTCTTGGTCTATACTTCAGCTTCGATTTTTAGTACTTTCCTTATCGCAGCTTTACTCTTCGCGGTGATGGCAGCTTACGGTGCCACTACTAAGCAGGATCTGAGCGGTGTGGGTAGTCTGATGTTTATGGCTCTCATCGGGCTGATCATCGCTCAAGTGGTGAACATGTTCATGCATAACTCGGCTCTAGACTCAGTTATAAGCTATGCTGGTGTTTTGATTTTCGTAGGACTTACTGCCTATGACATGCAGAAGATTAAACAGATAGGTCAGAGTGTAGGGTACAACCCTAATTACGCTATTACTGGTGCTTTAGCTCTCTATCTAGATTTTATTAACCTATTTTTGTATTTACTTCGAATACTAGGTGATAGACGCAGAGATTAACGTAGACCTAACGCACGTATTAGTGCCAAAAAACTAGCATTTTGACTGTGCATAACCTTATCGATTATGACTCTCTCTTGCTCCAGAATCTCTACTTGATGAGTTCTTAAATAGTAATAAGCCTGCTCTATCCAGGCTTCTTCTTCTGGGCTAAATTTAGCTGGAGTTTTAGCAACTAAGCTTTTAAATTTTCTATGAATATGGCTAGTGATTACTTCTTCGGCAGGACTATGAGGGGAAACTGTGTGAGCAAGATGATTATGAATTACGCCATTATGCTTTCGATACTTGCCACTACAGTTTTTAGCTATTTGGCTAGCAGCTGAATATAAAGGATCAGCACCAGCAGCTAGTAAAATCTCTATTAGTTCAGTCTGGTTTGGTTGTTTGTTAAAGCAAGCAGATAGGGGATCAGCAGTTATAGTAATCTGAGCTTTTTGCCCGTAATCAGGTTCGTATTGTGCGCTAAATTGATGCCGCAACATTATATTACTAGCATCAATTTGTAATTGCTTGATTAGTTCTTTGAGCTCC
>CAYUFH010000082.1:1398-5402 GCA_964444015.1 uncultured Gammaproteobacteria bacterium
GCTATAATATTCCCTGGGTTTGCACGCAAGAAGCTTGTAAGCCAAATTCCGTTTGTATTTTTATTAGAGAGCGGGCCGAAAGCCCGTTTTTTAGTTTAGAGGACATAAGAAGATGTATAAGATAGGAAAACAATTAGCAGAATCAGCAGAGCAACTCGAAAAAGAGCGCAATATACCTAAGGAAGTTTTTGTTAGGGCTATTTGTGACTCAGTGGCTGGTGCTTATCGCAAGAAAATGGGTATGATCCCCGCTGATGCTGTGCATGCTCAGTATGATGAAGAGACTGGTGAAATAGGAGTTTTCGCTCCTAAAACTGTGGTGACAGCAGTCGCAGACCCATTGCGTGAAATTGGTATTGAGGAAGCTCGCGAATATATTCCAGATGTTCAAGATGGAGAAGTGCTTGAAATTGATGTAACTCCAGAGGATTTCTCTGAGTTCGGTCGCATTGCCGCTACTACTGCTAAGCAGATTATGACTCAGCGTATCCGCGAAGCTGAGAAGTCTAATTTACGTGAAGAGTTTAATAGTCGCAAAAATACAACTATGACAGGGACTATTAAGCGTATTGAGTATACGATTTCTGGTCAACCTAACGTAGTGGTGGATTTGGGTAGTTTCGATGCTCACATACCACTTCGTTATCAACTACCTAAAGAAAACTATAGAGTTGGTAGTCGTATTCGTGTCTTTGTTTGTGAGTATCGTGAAGATCGCAAAGTGCCGATGATTATTGCATCGCATACCCATGAAGATTTGATTCGTGAATTGTTTGAGCTTGAAGTGCCTGAGATCGAAGATGGTACTGTCGAAGTTAAAGCCATAGCTCGCGAAGCTGGTCAGCGTACTAAGATTGCAGTAACTTCAGTGAATGATGAAGTGGATCCAGTCGGAGCTTGCATCGGTGCACGCGGTGCGCGCATACAGAATGTGCTTGCTGAATTGCGTAGCGAGAAAATTGATATAGTGCGTTACTCTGAAGATCCAGTGGATTATATTTCTAACGCGTTAAGTCCAGCTGAAGTATTTACTGTAGCTTTGTTCGAGTCTGATGAAGGACGCAGGGCAGAGATTACGGTAGCCGAAGATCAGTTAAGTCTAGCTATTGGTAGAGGCGGGCAGAATGTACGCCTAGCTGCCAAGCTTACTGGCTGGAAAATAGATATCAAAGCCGCAGCTGCTGGCGCCGTCAAACCACAGGTCGAGGATGACGAAGAGGTTGAGGAAGAGGTAGAAGCGTGATACGCAGCTATCAAATCTTCTAATGGGACTTAGGGAGGTGAGGACTAAAGTACGGTTATGTGTAAGCTGCAAGCAGGAATTCCCTCGTGAAAACCTTCTGCGTATTCTTAAGGATTACAAATCAGCTGAGCAGATAATTAGTCCAAGTAGATTTCAGTTCGGGAAATCATTCTACGTATGTAAAACAGGGGACTGTGTAAACAAACTTACTAAGGACAAACGATATAAGTGTCATCATTTGACGGAAAAATTAGAATCTATGATCTTGCCCGCGACCGTGTGCCGCTAGGGCCTAATGGCGAATTTGACGATAAAGATCGCAAGAAAATTCAAGCAGAAATTACTAGACAAGTTTTAAAGTTATCAAACAAATACGGACAGTTCCCTAAGACGGCATCAAGTGCAATTGACTTAGTGGCTGTTGAGCAAATATTTAAAGAAATTGACATGGATGCACTAGTCCTTGAAGCAACGGGGCAGCGTCCGAGTGCTAGTTCAAGTAGTAGTGGTTCCTCAAGACCAGCTATGAGAAGACCCGCAGCGGCAGCACCAGCTCCAGAAGCTGAGCCAGCCAAGAAAATGTTAAAGATAGTACGTCGTATTAGTCAGCAAGATCCTGAAAACTCAGGTGATGGTTTGACTTTAGAGCAGCGTGCCAAGGAAGAAGAAGAGCGCAAACAGCGTGAAATTCGCAACAGAGCAGAGGCTGCTTTGACTGGTCGTTGGGATCAGATTGATAGCGAAGATGCGGCTGACGAGCCTGCTAATGATAGTGAATCTAAAGAAGAAGAGAAGCAAGAATCTCGTGAAGAGCTTAAAAGATTTTTCGATCAAAAAAATAAGGCGGTTACTCCACCTAAACCAGATTTCAATTCTGCTAGGCAGCTAACACAAGTAGAGACAGTACCTCTAAGACCTAATCATATTGCTGGTCAGCCTTATCGTGTCGCTAAGCCTACGGCAATGTCTCAAGGTATAGGCCGTAGGAAACGTCGCGGTGCTCCTGAGGATGATAAACCAAGGAAACCAAGAGTTAGAGAAGAAGAGCAGGCTAAAGCTCCTATTGAAGTTCTGGTGACTGGTCCAATGACTGTAAGAGAGTTGGCGCAAACTATTAACGTCTCAGAAACACAGGTGATTACTTATTTCTTTATGCGTAAGATCATTAAGACAGTTAATGACATGCTTGAGAAAGATTTAGTGGTGCAATACCTTAATGACCATAAATATGTAGTTGTTACTGAAGGTAAAAATATATTAGAGCATGAACACTTGATGGAGACTCTAATAGAGGATGAAGAGGGCGGTAATCTTATTAGACGTCCACCGGTGGTAACTATCATGGGTCACGTAGATCATGGTAAAACTACCCTCCTGGATTCTATTCGTGCTGTGAAGCAAAAAGTAGTAGATACTGAGTCTGGTGGTATTACTCAGCACATTCGTGCTTATGGTATTACAACTAATGACTATGATGGTAACGAGAGACGTATAACTTTTATTGATACCCCTGGTCACGAAGCGTTTAGTGCTATGCGTAAGCGTGGTGCCTATATTACTGATATCGTGGTGTTAATCGTTGCTGCTGATGACGGTATTAAACCTCAGACCGTAGAGTGTATTAAACACATCAAAGAAGCTAAGGTGCCTTTCTTGGTGGCAGTCAACAAAGTAGATAAACCAGATGCTAATACTGATAAGGCTTTGGGGCAATTGGCTGAGCATGGAATTATTGTAGAGCAGTATGGCGGTAAAACTGTATGTTCAATGATCAGTGCTCTTAAGAAACAGAATCTAGATGATCTTCTAGAGAAGATTCTACTAGTTGCTGATGCTGAGCTGGAAGATGTGATCAGATCTAACCCTAATCGTGCAGCGATAGGTACCGTGATCGAAGCTGAGCTCTCGCGTGCTAAAGGTCCGCTAGCTACTATGCTGGTGCAGAATGGAACGCTGAAACGTGGTGATCATATTGCAGCTGGTGCTGTAAGTGGTAAAGTAAAAGCTCTCTATGATGAGAATAATAATTTACTAGAGGGTGCAGGTCCTTCAACCCCAGTTAAGGTCTTAGGTTTCTCTGGAGTACCTAAAGCTGGTGACCAATTTAAAGTCTATTCAAGTGCTCAAGAAGCTAAAGAAGTAGCTGATGCTGTTGCCGAGAAAGAACTCGATAAGAAACGTTATGCAGGTCTTGCTAGTTATGTATCAGAGGTTATTGAAGGTCAGGCCAAGGAGCTTAGAGTTATCATTAAAGCTGACGTTCAAGGCTCAGCTGAAGCTATTGCTAATGAGGTTTGTAAGTTTTCGACTGAAGAAGTCTTGGTGCAGCCTATCGCTGTAGAATCAGGTTCTATTACTTCTAATGATATTGCACTAGCAGATCGTACTGGGGCGG
Organism: uncultured Gammaproteobacteria bacterium; assembly: GCA_964444015.1. Taxonomy (GTDB): domain Bacteria; phylum Cyanobacteriota; class Vampirovibrionia; order LMEP-6097; family LMEP-6097; genus CAYUFH01. The sequence continues at coordinate 5,037 of CAYUFH010000082.1, forward strand.
TGATTATAGGTTTCCACGTAGGTATGGATGTATCCACCGCGAAGCTTGCTGATAAGCTTGGTGTGAAAGTTAAGAGCTATGAGATCATTTATAAAATTACTGAAGATGTAGAGCGTGCTGCTCTTGGTATGCACGAGCCTGATCGCGAAGAAGTTAAGCTTGGTGAAATTGAGATCCGTAAACTCTTTACTATCAATAATCGTTCAGTTGCTGGTAGCTTTGTGCGTGCTGGTAAAATCGTTCGAGGCGAAATTGCTAGGGTCTTGCGTGATGGAGTTCAACTCTATGAAGGTAGAGTTGATTACCTCAAGCGCTTTAAGGATGATGCCAAAGAAGTTAAAGAAGGTTTTGAGTGTGGTTTAAGCT
>CAYUFH010000083.1:0-5322 GCA_964444015.1 uncultured Gammaproteobacteria bacterium
TGTGGATTTATAAGTTTGACGCAGCCTGCAATAAAATACGAAAGTATAACTTGCAGAGCTAGATAGCCAAACGCATAATTAGGCACGAAGTCTGCTAAGCAAAGGCAGCTTAGTATTAGTAGTCCCATGCGATCACTGCCGCCATTGTATGGACCATGGAATCGTTTGAGAATAAAGATTGCGTTGATAAACAGCAAAAAGCACACCCATTGTGCTTGGATTCCAGTTAGTAGTAAGACGCTGAGGATTATTCTTGCTAAAAACAAAAGTCGTTCATTCTTGGGCGTGCTTAAGTGCTCGATGCTTTGCTGGATGAAAGCAAGAGCTAATAATATTTCTGTTAAACGAATTGCTAGATCCAGGCTCATAATTCTGAGATCCTTTTTATTGCTGAACTGAAGAGTAGGTCTTGTCTCAGCTCGGTACCTTGCTTGCTTATGAAAACTAATCTGAATTGTATGTGTGGAGTCGTTTCAAGATTTACTTGTTTTCGCTTAAGTTCTGTTTTGATACATTTTAATATCTCTTCGCTGTAATATCCTTGAGGGTTTGCGATTAGCTGTTCGGCGCAGCTCATTATATAGAGTGCTTCATTCCAGCGCGGATTATAAAAAAGGCTCTTAAGTAGGTTAGTGGCTTTTTGTGGTCTAAGTTTGAGTTCTTTCCACTTAGCCTCGTCTTCTTCGGTTTTTAGTAAAGTGAATTCGATGCGGGGTGAAGGTGCTATCTCCTTGAAGAATTGCCAAGAAGGGATGAATATTGGTAGTAGGAGTTTTAGGGTTGATAGCATTTTGCCTCTTCTAGTTTAAACCTAGGTTGGCACCTAAGGGCGTATTGTGTGCAGACTTGTTTGATACTGCTAGTGTTGATTCTATTTGCGTAATGGGCTTTTAGGTTTATTGGGACGACTTGTATCCCAATAATAACCAGCCCCAATAAGTGCAAATAGAATAATAAATATATTCCTACCTTTGTTTGATCCGTTATTTTTCGCACTATATTCTTGCTCACTTTGCTTGCGTGCATCTCTCTCCCTAGCTTCCTTTATGGTTGGTAGCTTGGGACTATATTCATTATCAGGAAGGCTTCCGGTTCTAATACGGAACATTGGTATCTGTTGATCTAGACCAAACTTTTGCATGTGTTTCTCTAGGTCAGCATTTAGGCGTAAAAATCTTTTAGTTGCTGCTTCTGTCGAAAAGGTGTTTAGCCATGAGCTACTTGTTTCAAGAAAAACTAACTTACCATTATCCATTAGAGGTTTGACTGCTTTGACTAATTGCTTATCTCGTTCGCTTAATTTTGACGGGCTTTTATCGTGCCTCTCAATTAATGACTTATATTTTTCGTATGTTTCTTTAGTGGTAATAATCTGCTGTATAGAACTAATTGGAAATTCTTCAGTGAATAGAGGGTATGGCTCATAATGATGTAGACCACGCTCGTCGGTTCCTCCAGCATCGATCTTAAGATCAGCCTTGCCTTGATTTTGTGCTCGATTAAAATCAATAGCGTCTATGACATATATTGCAGGATCAGTTTCTAAATCTACAAAAGGCTGCAATGCCCAAGTTTGAGGAACTCTAGTTACAAAACTGTTTTTTGGTAACTTAGTACCTAAAAGAACATCACTCAAATTGTTCCTGCCATGGTAGACGTAACCTTGAGAAAATTCAAACGACTTGCCTTGTGCAAATATTGACTGTTGCTTTGGACTGTAGTCTAATGCATATTCGGGATGTAACTTTAGTAAAAGGCGCATGTCTTGCATCCACATTTTTTGAAGCATTTCAGTATATTGGATAAATTTAATGCGATCCGCAGCTGATAATTCTTTGTAGACGGAGCCGGTAACTTTAGTATTAGTATTGCTGCCTTCTGCTAAAGCAGGACTTGCTAGTTGTTCAACAAGAGTTGGAGCTAGCAGGGCTGTGGCGGCAAGATGTCGAAGAAAGTGCCTCCTGTTAGGATTTAGAGTATTTGTGGATTGAGCAGGATTTTCTGCTACTGGTGGAGCTACTCTCATATGCTTTCTTATGTTGAAAGGTAGATTTTAGCATATTATTTGGATCATGGGTTTCAAGTCATTGTCGATGCCAAAGGAACGAATGGATACGCTTGCGTCGAAGGCTGTGCGTTTCTATTGGTTGAAGCGTTAGACTGTGTTGAAAGCGCAAAACGTGACGTAGGTCACGTTTTGCTAACCCTGACCCTGTCGCAAGCTCCTGGTGAGTCCTAAGTTCAAGTCCCTGTCGACGCCAAAAAAAAGAGACCCCTTCAGGGGTCTCTTTTTTTAAATGGCGGAGACGAAGGGACTTGAACCCTCGACCCTCTGCGTGACAGACAGATGCTCTAACCAACTGAGCTACGCCTCCGCAAATCGCGTTAAAATATTAGCACGCTTTTTAATGTGTAAACCGCAATTTAGTTTAAGAAAGAATTTAGCCATAGTTGGCTGCTTAATAAGTCTATGCACTAGTGTGATGGCTGCACCAGTCTATAAACTATCTGTAACTAAGCTTGCTGAAGCGAAGAATGATATTGCATTACTGGCTTTGCCTGAGACAGTTATAGATTCTGAATTAAGTTTGATTGGTGATGAGTTCTCAGCTGAGCTTAGTCCTATTACTACTAGAGCTTTAAGAATACCGAGAGGCTCAAGGATAATAGGTAGCCTTAGTCAACTTAGATCTGAACGTTCTTTAGGTCGAGCTGCTACGGCTCTAATAGATATAGATAGATTGGAGTTGCCTAATGGAACAATAATTCCGGCCAAGGCACAGCTAGAACTTAAATCAAAATCTTCAGCGACTAATTCTGCTTTGAAGGCTGGGAGCAAAATTGGTGCTAGTACTTTGGTTGGAGCAATGGATGCTCTTGAGTATGGTGGTATTGCTACAGCGATTATGACTCAGGGTATTAGTGTTGGTGTTGGTGCTGCTTTGGGTTTGGGTTTGGGATTGCTGGGTACTGTTACTGATAAGGGCGATAACCTTAGAGTTGATAATTTTAATCTTGCGGAACTTCGCTTAGTTTCTGATTTTGAGCTACTAGAAGCATTACCTGAAGTCTCTGCTGAAGAGCTTGATAGGGCTGAATTCTATAGAGCTAAGCTTGATTTGATTAGTGAGCGCATGAATAGAAATACTAAGACTGATACGACAATTGGCTTAGATCTTAAGTTTAATGACATTGATAAATATTTTAGTGCAAGCTATGGTGAGTTTATTCTTGTTGATTTCGATATAGACAATAAAACTTCTAGACAGGTCTACCCGCAGGATTTCGCTATTAGTTCAGTGAAACATTTAAAACCTGTTCTTAGTAACCCATTGATATATAGTGATGGCTTTACTGCTGTGAAACCTGGTGAGCGTCGTCGTTGTAAACTAGCTTTTGCACTAGGTGACTATGATAGAGATGATGATTATAAATTAGGTTTGCTAGACCCTAAGACTCAGCAGCTAGTAACTAGCTATGATCTCTAGTCATTGCAAGGAGCGTAGCGACGAAGCAATCCGTGGATCGCTTCGCCCTTTGGGCTCGCGATGACAGTCTTTAGTGAACTGCGGCATCTTCGCGCATAGTTCCAATAATCTCTTCTGCTTCTGCATAACTATTGAGCTGGCTCAATCTAGCTCTAAGTTTAGCTGCACCAGGAAGTCCGCTAGTATAGTTGATAATATGTTTGCGGCTTTCTTTGGCGCCGACACGCTCGCCGCGATAGTCTATCAGCATACGGCAATGTTTAAGAGCTAGCGTGAAACGTTCATCAATACTTGGTTCTGCTAGTGTCTCACCAGTCTTGATGTAGTGGTTAACCTGCTTGGAGAACCAAGGTTTACCCATGGTGCCGCGTGCAATCGCCACGCCAGCAGCTCCAGTGAGACTGAGTATCTCGCGCACATTATCGAGACTACGAATATCACCATTAGCGAATACTGGTATCTTGACTGCTGCTACTACTTTAGTGATCTCGTGCCAGCGTGCCTGTCCCTCGTAGCGCTGCGATCGAGTGCGCCCATGGATAGTTAGAGCAGCGATGCCTTGATCTTCAAGTCTGCGAGCTAGGTCACAGGCATTGAGTGATTGGTCGCACCAACCTAACCTGGTTTTTACTGTTACTGGTAATTTAGTTGCTTTGACTAGAGCTTTAACTATATCAACCGCTAGCTCCGGTTCTTTCATTAGAGCTGCTCCATCTTTACCATTAACGATCTTAGGTACAGGGCAGCCCATATTAATATCAATAAACCTAGCACCGCTATCTTCAGCTATCTGCGCAGCTTTAGCCATCACCTCTGGCTCGTGTCCGAAGATTTGTGCGCCAGTGTATGGATCATCAGTTGGGATATCCATCTTATAGGTTTTTTCTTTCTCGTACATCATTGCTTTAGAGCTAAGCATCTCAGTAGAGAGAAGTACATCAGGATCATAATCGCGGCAAAGCTGCCTGTAGACTAAATCAGTGTAACCAGCCATCGGTGGTATGTAGACATAGCCGTTTAATTCTAGATTAGCGATTTTGATTGGTTCTTTCATTATTTAAGTGCGTGATAGATAGCCATGTCTGCTTTAACGAAATTTTTAATATCAGTTTTGATTTGTTCTATAGCTTCTATACGCTGAGTTAAGTTTAGAGGATCTAGTTTAAGACTACGATCTGAAACCGCCTCGAAGAATTCTATTAATGTCTCTCTTTCTGCAGAGCCTAGTTCCGTGGCTTTAATCATTAAATCTAGTCTAGAGCTGGGTTTTAATATGCTTTCAGCGTATTTGTCATAAAGTGCTTGAGCTTCCTCACTTAGAGTTTTGCTTTCGCTAGTCTGCTGAGCATCTACGTAGATTTCTTGAGCGCGACTAACTATAGTACTAAGCACTAGTTCACTATCTGGCGCAAAAAGCATAAAGACAGTATTGGATGCTGGTTCTTCTATGGTTTTAAGTAGTTTGTTGGCAGTATCAGTTTTAAAACAAGAGCTAGTAGCATCTTCGATAATAACCACCCTAAAAACATTGTCACCTTTGGCTAAGGCCGCTTGAAGGATTTCGGCATCTTCGACTTTTATAGTTTGTCTTTTACTGTCTTCTTGGGGTCTTAGGTAAAGAGGGGTGTTAGGGTGGCTACTAGAGCCTATCCACTTACAATTCAGGCAAGTTCCGCAAGGTTTAGTAGTATTTTCACAATTGAGATATAGGCAGAGTTGATGGGCTATTTTTGCTTTAGCTTCGCTATCTGGACCTGTTAATAAGTAAGCAGGAGCAAGGGCCCCTTGGTCGGCTAGTCTGTATAAGGCTGAAATTAACTTGACAGGATGCATA
>CAYUFH010000084.1:0-1552 GCA_964444015.1 uncultured Gammaproteobacteria bacterium
CCTAATCAGATTAATAACGTTTTATGTTTCCCTGGTTTTTTTCGTGGTTTACTAGATGCTTATGCTTTTACTGTTACTGAAAATATGAAAATGGCAGCAGCTAGAGCAATTGCTTCTTGTGTTACTGATGAAGAGCTAGCAGTAGATTTTATAGTTCCTAGTGCTTTTAACCCTAAAGTAGCCCCTGCGGTGGCAGCGGCGGTTAAGCAGGCAGCAATTGAGGATAAAGTCTGCAAAGATGTACGTGATCCTGAGCTAAAACAGTATTTTTCACACTAGCAAAATACCGATTTCGCTTAGATAACCTTGACTTAACCAAATAGCCTTACAATGTAATAGAGGCTTGAATAGTGCCTGATAGCAAGGCTTGCGAGCCTGAGCAACCGGAGTTAGCATAATCGACACCGACGTGTCGATTATGCGCTTTCGATGGTGAGTGCATGCTCTTGGGTGCGATAGGCAATGCTTGAAATATGGCAGGTGATGAAGATAGCGGCGACAAACAGTTCGATGCCACCCAGCATAAACTGAAAGAAGCCAAAAAAAAAGGTAACGTCTTTAAATCGAAAGACTTAACTCAGCTCGTAGTTATGATCCTGGGTTTTACTTTACTTTTTACTTTCGGTAGACAGGTTTATCAAGCTCTTTATGAGCTATGTCAGTTGATGTGGGGCAATATTGCCAACTTCGATAAAATTGGACCAGGTTTTATTGCCTATCATACTTGGCGTACCATTTTAATTATCATTGCACCAACTATGATTTCACTAGCAGCAATTGCAATTATTGTAGAGGTTTTGCAATTAGGTGGAGTGATATTTACTACTGAACCTCTGCAGTTCAAGCTCGAGAAGCTAGATCCGATGAAGGGTCTAAAGAACATGTTTAGTGTAAAGTCTTTATTCGAGGTAGCGAAGGGCATTATTAAAGTAGGAGCAGTTGGTTATATCGCCTGGAAGGTAATAGCAGCCCATATGCCAGAGCTTCTTGGTAATATTCAAGCAGCAAATAAACTTGCAGGTTTCGTTGCGGTGTCGGCGATATTTTGGGAGTTCTTCTGGAAGTCTAGTTTATTACTTTTCGCTATTGCTGTGATAGATTTTCTTTTTCAGCGTTGGAAATATATGAAAGATCAGCGCATGAGTTTTAAAGAACTCAAAGATGAGTATAAGAACACCGAGGGTGACCCCTTAATCAAATCTAAGCGCCGTCAGAAACAGCGTGAGATCGCTCAAGGTGGCGGTGGTGGTGGTATGGCTAAAGTACCAGAGGCAGATTTCGTGGTGAAGAATCCAGAGCATATCGCTATGGCAGTTAAATACGACGAGAATATGGATAAAGCACCTAAGGTGCTAGCCAAGGGCTCAGAGCTATTAGCTGAGCAGATTATAGCCATCGCTGAAGCGCATAATATACCGGTAGTAGAAAATATACCTCTAGCTCGTGCTTTGTTTAGGCTAGTGCGCGTTAATCAAGAAATACCACCGGAGTTGTATAAGTCCGTAGCAGAAGTACTATTGTTCGTTTATAAAGTACAAGGCAAACAATTCTC
>CAYUFH010000084.1:1652-5203 GCA_964444015.1 uncultured Gammaproteobacteria bacterium
ACAGTCATAAGACTCTATTTGCTGAGTGAATTCGCGTATCTTCGGATCAGAAGCAATAGCTGTAATTTCTAGTCCAGCAATCTTGGCGAAGATCAAACCGTGGAAGCGCATGCCTACTATCTCGCGACCATAGTTCTTGAGTATATAGATGATTTCTTCAGGCTTGAAATATTTAGCTTCAACTAAATAAATCTTCTTAGTGTAGTTATAGAACCTATCATGTACCTTGCGGTCTTGATCTTGCATCTGTAATATCATCAGTGGTGTATCAGCTTCAATACAAAACTCACGTGCGATTTTATCGACTATGCGCTCAGAAAGTTTACCGCTAAAGTCTCCAGTCTCACTTCTTAGTGAGATCACTAGCATGCGCTCACCAGGGCTTACATTGAAAAAAACATTTTCGATTTTAGCTTTAGCCTCGGCGCTTGGTCTGGCTTCGCTATCTACAAGTAGCCAAGCGAGATCCGAGCCGTAATAATGCTTAATACCCCAGCTATCTAATATAGATTTGCTACTTAAATCTCTAACACTAACTTTATTAGCGAGCCTGTAAGCGAGCCAAGTACAAAACTGTGATTTGGTTCTTGATAATGGTCCTATGCCTTGAGCAAGGATTTTAACTTTCTTGCCGAGTAGTTTTGCGAGTAAAACTGTGGCGCAGTAATAGATAGGACTGCGATCGCTGCTCTTGTCTTGAAATAAGCCACCGATGCAGATTAGTTCGCGGCATTGACTAATTAATTTGAAATGTTCTATTAGTGAATTGCGCGAAGATAATCTTGCGATCTGGGCATTAGGTTCCAGCTTATGTATGCGCTGCTCAACCAGGCTAGCTAATAGTTCATCGCCGTAATTACCGTATCCGAGGTAGCCGTGGAGTAGGTACACTTATATTATGAAGATAGCATGTACAAGTTAATTTTGTTGACCTGGACTACTATGCTTGATTTTAAGCCAACTATACTTTTTTTCTAATTGTGGTAGTAGCCCTAACGCTTCTGCTGTTCTAATAAAAGCATAGGTACTGTAATTTACATTATAACCTTGCTCATTAAGGCTAAAACTCACTGCAAATGGACCATTTGTATTGATAGCCATACCATTGAAGGCTGTAGCGTTATGGCTTTTCAAGAACTTGCCTGTTGTATTTCTAGTTTTCTCTGTAGCTTTGGGATCATAATTGCGTAGTTCAATAAAATCAGAGACAACTTTAAAACCATCTATTAACTTTTGCGCTTGCATTTCATCAGTAGCAAGTCTTTTTATCCAGTTTTCATCTTTCAGTGCAGCACTCGCTTCACTGTGCACAAATTTAACAACTTCGTGATTGCCGGTTTCAATAGCATTTAAATAAAGTTCAGCGAGTAATTCTCTAGTATCTTTATTGAGCGAAGAACCTATGCTTGCCTGTTTTCGAGCTTCTAGATCATAGTATCTAAAAATATCTACTGCACTTAGTTTTTGCCTAATACCTTCTTCGTTTACTACTGTTATAGCTTCTTTACCAAGTACCATTTGCCGGAATAAACGAGTTTTATCTTCTAAGCTACTTAGCTTGTCTAATCTGCGCATTGCTAGATAACTAACAATAGGTATGCTCAGCCATAGAAGATCCTTGGCATTTCTGGTGGCTGACCTGGGGACTCCTTCTAATCTCTCCGGTACTATACCAGAAGGATCTGTAACTATCGCGACGACACCTGCAGCGACTAGAGCTCTAGCCCGGGATAGATAGTTTTTAACTATGGATTGAGGAGTATTGGGGAAAAGTCGCATCCTTGAAGCGTTAATTGTATCACATAATAACCTCAAGAGAATATGTAAAATTGCTGAACTATATCATTATAATGATTAAACTCTTAAAGCCTGCCCCCTAGGATAATATAAGCTTTAGTGACTGCTGATTCTAAAATCCGAGTCTTCTCGATAATAGCTCATATCGACCATGGTAAATCTACCCTGGCTGATCGCCTTTTGGAGGCGACAGGTACGGTGATGGCGCGAGATATGAAAGCACAATTGCTCGATAGTATGGATATCGAGCGTGAACGTGGTATCACCATTAAACTCAACACTGCGCGCATGGAATACAAAGGTTACATCTTGAACCTTATTGATACTCCTGGGCACGTTGATTTTACTTATGAAGTCTCGCGTTCATTAGCCGCATGCGAAGGTGCGCTCTTAGTCGTGGATGCATCTCAAGGTGTAGAAGCGCAGACACTAGCAAATGTCTACCTAGCGCTCGATAATAATTTAGAGATTATACCGATACTTAATAAGGTAGATTTGCCTAGCGCAGATGTGCCGCGAGTCAAAAAAGAAATCGAAGAAGTGATAGGGTTAGATTGCTCAAACGCTGTCGAGATCAGTGCTAAAACTGGTCTTAATATTGAAGGTGTGCTTGAAGCGATCATAAAATATATACCACCAGCACCTAGTGAAGTTGATAAACCACTTAAGGCTTTAGTTTTCGATAGTTACTACGATACTTATTTAGGTATAGTTGCTTTGGTGCGCATAGTAGAAGGTCGTGTGCGTCGTCATGATGTGATTCGTTATATGCAAGCAGATAGAAGCTATCCAGTAATGGAGCTTGGTGTAATGCGTCCAGTTAAACAACAAGTCGATGAGCTTAAAGCTGGTGATGTAGGTTATATCGCTTGCTCAATTAAAGAAATCCAGAAGCTTGTGGGTGACACTATTACTACTGTCGCTAATCCTACTGCTGAAGCGATTGCAGGATATAAACCAGCGATGCCGATGGTGTTCTGCGGGCTCTTCCCGGTAGATCCGAATGAATACGAAGATCTTAAAGAAGCATTAGCTAAACTCAAGCTCAACGACTCCTCTGTTACCTATGAGCCAGAAACCTCTCAGGCTCTAGGACATGGTTTTAGATGTGGTTTCTTGGGTCTGCTTCATATGGAAGTTATACAAGAGCGTTTGGAGCGTGAGTATGATCTCAATCTTATTACTACTGCTCCTAGTGTGATCTATAAAGTGCATATGACTAATGGTGATATCGTCATGGTCGATAACCCTAGTAATATGCCTGATCCTACTTTTCGTGATTATATCGAAGAGCCTTACGTGAAACTTAATGTGATATTACCTCGCGATTATGTCGGCGCGATTATGGAGTTGGCGCAAGAGCGCAGAGGTAACTTCAAGGACATGGTGCATATGGATATCACTCGAGTAACTTTGCACTACGAGATCCCGCTCTCTGAGATAGTTACAGACTTCTTCGATCAACTCAAATCACGCTCTAAAGGTTACGCAACCATGGATTATATATTTAGTGATTATCAGCGCGGTGATCTAGTGAAGATGGATATACTACTGAATAACGAGAAAGTAGACGCGCTTTCGGTAATAGTGCATAAACCAACAGCACATACACTCGGTGATAAACTTGCTAGCAAACTTAAAGAAGTTATTCCTCCACATATGTTTGAGATTCCTATACAAGCTGCCATCGGTGGTAAGATAGTCGCGCGCCAAACTGTACGTGCGATGCGCAAAGACGTACTTGCTAAATGTTA
>CAYUFH010000085.1:0-3853 GCA_964444015.1 uncultured Gammaproteobacteria bacterium
ATGCGCAAACGTGATTTTCGTGCTGAGGATTTTGCGCGCTCACATCCTTTGGGTTCGCTCGGTAAAAGTTTATTATTGGTTTCTGATTTAATGCGTAAAGATCAGCAAGTCCCAATGGTGGAACTTACGACTCCGCATCTGCAAGTTTTAGAAGAGATTAGCGCTAAGCGCCTGGGTTTAACCACTGTAGTTGATAAGCAATCTAAGCTTAAGGGCATAATTACAGATGGAGACTTGCGCCGAGCTCAGCTCAAATTTCAGGCTGAGATCTTCAAGAAGCAAGCCCAAGAGTTGATGGTTACCGAGCCTAAAACCATAAATGCTAACTCGGCAGCCATTACCGCTCTTAAGATTATGGAAGAGCATCGTATCTCTAACCTGGTGGTTCTTGATACTGAGCTGAGACCTTGCGGTATAGTAGACCTTAAAGATTTTCTACAAGCGGGGTTACTCTAGTAGAATATTAGTAATGAAGATGATCAAGTTAAATTTCATAGGTATTTTTCTTCTAATCCTAGTAGCGATTTTACTTATTGGTTTGCCCAGTTTAATTATCCAATCACTGTGGAACTCTGCCTTCGAAAGAGCCTTAGATAGAGATATGAATATTGCAATCTGGCAAGCAGGTTTATTATGGGGTGCTCTACTTTCACTGCTATATATGACTGGCATATTTAAGTTCCAGATTGATTTTCGTAGTATTGAGAATGTGGATCTTGCCGAGATTGAGGATCCTGAACTTAGAGCCGAGATCGAACATATCAAAGCACTTAATAAAGAATTACGTAGTCAAGAAGTTAGACCAGCGAAGGATGTTAATCCCAAGCAAGATAGCTAGTAATGGATCGCCACGCCCTTCGGCTCGCGATGACACTACAACCTAGTCATTTGCCAGGGTAGCGAAGGATTCTTCTCTCTGTCATTGCGAGCGTAGCGAAGCAATCCATCAGTGATAGTTCTAGCGTCCTGGAAATATACTCGTTAGCGCTTCATGTTCTGCAACAGGCATACTAAGTTGAATGCGATTAACTAAGTGAGCTTGAGCATCTTCACCCCAATTGAAGCCTAGATCTACATTAAGTCCTATGCCATCGGCACGGCGCGCAACTTCACGCAGTTTAGTATTAGAAGCGATCTCCCGTATAGGCAGACCATCGTAGGTCATTTTAATGGTTAAATTATTGGCTGCGTGCATTACATCTATGTTGATATGAGTTAAACCCGAATGCTTGCCATTCTCCTCGATAATACACTCAACTAAACGTTGTACTATGCGAAACAGATTAGCCTTCTCCTCGCTGCTGAGCTCTACGTGAGCGGCGTTAGGGCTTAAGTAAATGCGAGGCTTACCACGATATATCTCAGTGATTTTACGAGCATAAATATCTAGTGGATCTAAAATGCCACGTCCTGATTCGAATTGGAAGGGCACCATGGTGAATAGCAATGTGTCTAATTCATTGATTACTTTCTCAAAATCATATTTAATAAGTTCAAGTTTGGTTTGATTGGTTATATCAAGCTCAACGCGATCTAAGATTTCTTCTAGTTGATTCTGGATATTAGATAATGGCGCTACTGTGCGTTGCTGGAAGTCTTTAGCCAGGATGTCCAGGCTGTATTCTAGTTCTTTATAGACTTTATTGCGCAAATCTTGCATATCTAGAGCAGGACTAATATTATTGTTACTGCGATTCATTTGCGGTAAATTCATGCTCGGCATTTGTGGCAGTTGAAAATTAGGCATAGGCGGTAATTGAATATTAGGCATTGCTGGTAGATCTGGTAGTTTGATTTTTTTATCGAAGCCTTGGCTTTCACTAAGTTTATTCACGGTAGCTGCAAGCAGCTCTTGGCATTTATTCCTAGCTGCCATAAAGGTCTTTATACCAGTTTCTAAACTAGTGCTAATAGCATTATTACTAGGAATATTAGGCATGCGCCATTCTTTATCTACAACTAATGAAAGCGCACAAAGTACTATCATGGCAATTAAAACAGGCACGGTTTCTAGGTAGTTGCCGAAACAATACATAAGCTGCCCAAGAGTAAGTACAGCGGCACTGAGAGTAGCTAGAATAATTAATCTGGCTCTAATTACTGTAGATGCGAAGAGCACTCCAGCGCAGGCAAGCAAGAGGAAGCCTAATACAGGGTGGAATTTCATATATGGCAGCCAGTTGCCTGCTGCATAATTAATAACACTATTGATTTTATCGCCGTGGAATGATTTAGTATCAAAATCAGAACGTATAACTATGGCTCTGCCTTGTAAATCGCTCGGCGATATTTTGCCATTCAAGAAATCAGTTAATGATAGTTTGCGATAACTGGTTCCTGTTTTATCTAAGATAGTAGTCTTTCCTTGGCTTTGTTTAAAATCGTCTACTGTGAAATCTTGGGTAACTATATCTACGGGTGCTACTACTCCAGCCAGATCTGCTTGAAGATTAAGAGCACTGATAAGATTGCCACCTATATTATTAATAGCTATGGTTACTGAACTTACGTTTTCTGCATCAAGATTGCGGATGATGCTTTGCATAAACTCTTTAACGAAAACAGAATCATAACTAGCTGAGCTACTTATGTCTTGGTTCATTAGTCTCATGGTTTGTTTATCTAAGTTGAGTACTAGAACCGCTTTACTTGGATTGAAGATCTTAAAAATATTAATAAAATTACGTGAAGCTAATATGGGGCGCTCAAAAACCAACCAAGTTTGGCTGGGTATGATAGCCATTAGGATAAACATAATAGCGCCAGCAATGCCGCCAATTAAAAGCCTTTGTTGAAAAGAAGACATCTAAGCTAATTGTATCAGAGCTTGGACTTCGCTAGATTATAATTATATTATAACGTCATGACAAGTCTCTAGATAAGCAAGCCCAGCTTGAGTAATTTGCCGTCCACGCGCAGTACGCATAATCAAACCTGATTGTAAGAGGAAGGGTTCGTAGTAATCTTCGATAGTCTCTTTATCTTCACCGATGATTGCTGCAATAGCAGAAAGACCAACAGGAGCGCCTTGGTATTTTTCAACCATGATTTTGAGTATTTTGCGATCCATAGAATCCAAACCACTAGGGTCTATTTTATAAGCGTTAAGTGCAGTTGCTGCAATCTCTTCATGAATGGAGCTTGCTCCATGATGCTGAGCATAATCACGAACTAATCTAAGTAATCTATTGACTATGCGCGGAGTGCCGCGAGCTCTTCGAGCAATAGTTACGGCTGCTGCTCTATCAGTAGCTATGCCTAGAATCCTAGAGTTACGTTCTACTAGATCAGCAAGCTCACCTACACTATATAAATCCATGCGGTGTACATGCACGAATCTATCGCGCAGAGGAGCACTGATATAACCCAGTTTGGTAGTGGCTCCTACCAAAATAAACTTATTAATCTTCAAGCGCATTACTCTACTGGAACTGCCTTTGCCGCTACTGAGATCCACTTCGAAATCTTCTAGAGCTGGATATAAAAGTTCCTCGGTGATTTTATTGAGGCGATGAATCTCATCGATAAATAAAATATCACCTTGGTTAAGTGACATCAAAATGCCAATAATATCTTTAGGGCGTTCAAGTGCTGGAGCAGAAAAAATCTTAGCTTCGGTGCCAAGCTCATGCGCGATCATATAAGCGCAGCTGGTTTTGCCTAGACCGGGCGGACCGTACAATAATATATGTCCCATGCTAGAAATATCGTTGCGATTTTGTGCAGCACCAATAGATATTTGTAATAGTTCTTTGAGTTTGCTTTGACCTATATATTCTTTAAAATTGACTGGGCGTAACTGAGTTTCAGCGGCCTCAAATTTAGCGTCAGAAATAGTCTGCTCAGACCTTAG
>CAYUFH010000085.1:3953-5185 GCA_964444015.1 uncultured Gammaproteobacteria bacterium
GAGTTGTATCATATATATGAATCGTGCCTCTAAACTCCAACTCCAAAACCTTTACAGAAAACCTCGCAGCCTCTAATCATGAGCTAGCTAGCATCGCTACTAAAGTACTTAACGCTGAGCGTATTAGCGTAGAAGATGGCATTAAACTTATAGGCACCCAAGATTTTCTTGAACTAGGACAGATGGCGAATTATGTGCGCCAGCGTAAGGCATATGAAATTGCACTTAAGCGCGGCTCTACTGAAGAAGAAGCAATAGAACGTAGTTCAACAGTATGGTGGAACACTAATTTGCATCTTAATCCGACTAATGTCTGTATAGGTACCTGTGATTTTTGTTCTTTTGCGCGTAGACCTGGTGAAGAAGGTGCTTATACTATGAGTATCACAGAAGCCGTTGATAGAGCACATATTGCTCGTAGTGAAGGTGCTACAGAAGTTCATATAGTAGGCGGACTGAACCCTAAGACTTTAATTGAATATTACTCAGAGTTGATGCAGGCTATTAAGCGTGATGTTCCTGGTATTCATATTAAGGCTTTTACAGCCGTGGAGATAGAGTTCTTTTCTCAGTTTGCGCGCAAGTCAGATGGATCTAAGATGAACTATGCTGAGATTTTTGAAGCCTTGATGGCAGCTGGTTTAGATAGTATGCCTGGTGGTGGTGCTGAAATATTCTCAAGAGCAGTGCGCGATGAAATGTGCCCTGATAAAATCCCAGCAGAGACTTGGGTAGAGATACACAGAGTCGCTCATAGTAAGGGTTTGCGTACTAACGCTACTATGCTTGCTGGTATTGGCGAAGAGCCAGAAGAGCGAGTTGAACATATGGATGTTTTGCGCAGGGCTCAGGATCTTAGTGGTGGTTTTCAGACTTTTATTCCACTGGTTTGCCATTATGAAGGTAATGATTTATTGGCGCGTGGTGTTAAGCCACTAACAGGCATAGATCAATTGCGTAATATTGCTGTCTCGCGTTTAATGCTTGATAATTTTGACAATATTAAGGCTTATTGGATTCAACTAGGCGAAAAACTAGCGCAGATTGCTTTAAGTTTCGGTGCTAATGATTTAGATGGCACTGTGAAAGCTGAGCGTATAACTTTTGCCGCTGGAGCTGCGAAGCGCTCGCTGACCGAAAATACTCTTATTGATATTATTCGAGGGGCACGTTTAATTCCGCGCGAGCGTGATACTCTCTATAATCCTATAGAAAGCAGTCCTTATCGAGTT
>CAYUFH010000086.1:0-2083 GCA_964444015.1 uncultured Gammaproteobacteria bacterium
GGAGCTATATCTAGTTCGCCCTTATAAAGCAGTTCATTGAGACGTGCAGGAGCAGCACTAGTCAGCTCGAAGCTATGCAAACGTAAGAATAAAGGTGCAGACTTAGAACCAGCTTGTTTCAGTAGCTTCGCTAAAGCGTAGTTAAATGGCAGGCAGTTTATAAAATCGATTTGGCCTAGGCGGATCTGCTGCATCAGGACTTATTGTATCGTAGCAATTGCATATTTAAGCGAGATGAGCAATTTGCCCAAGTACAAGGCGTTTGCGAGCGAGGCGCCGGAGTTGACTGATCGCGTCAATGAGGACGCCGAGCGAACAAACAACACAGTACTTGGGCAAAGCTGCCATCTCGCTACGTAAGCACATAGCCATGCACTATCGGCATCCTACGTCCCACTCCGAAGGTTTTACCAGCAACCTTAATTACCGGCGGCAACTGATAACGCTTATGTTCAGCTGCGTCAATCATATTAAGAATGCGAGTCACCAGAGCCTTATCTAATTTAGTTTGCTCAAGAATCTCATTAATAGTTTTCATCTCTTGAACATAGAGATAAACCACTTCATCCAGCACATCATAGCTAGGCAATGAATCAGAATCTTTCTGGTCATGTCTTAGTTCTGCACTTGGATCACGTTTAATTATACGTTGTAGAATTATCTCGCGTCCTGCTAGTTGATTAATATGACGCGCCAAATCATAGACTTGATGCTTCAGCAGATCACCTATAAGTGACAGTGCACCACAAGTATCTCCATAAAGAGTACAGTAACCAACGGCAATCTCAGATTTATTTCCAGTACTAAGCACTATTGCATCCAGACTATTAGCCATCGCCATCAGTAGCGCCGCGCGCAAGCGGGGTTGTATATTCTCATCAGCAATATCACTAAGATCAGGCAAGAGTGAGCGCATCTCAAGATGCAGTTTCTTGATTGGTACCACTCTATAATTATCTTTGCCAACTCCAAGATTTTTAGCTAGCTGCTCAGCATCTTCAAGACTCTCTTTAGAAGTAAACTCCGATGGCATCATTACTAAATAGACATTCTCAGCACCCATCGCTTCCACAGCTAGTGAAGCAACTACCGCACTATCAATACCACCACTTAAACCAAGTATTACCTGCGCAAAACCTGTTTTAGCAGCATAATCTCTAAGCCCTAAAACTAGTGCTTTGCGGATCTGTTCAATATCAGGACTCTCCACATGCGCCTTAGCGGTACGTGCCATATCAGCAGGCGTGCGCGCAGTAAACAAATCATCGGTTTCAATAATTAAACACTCTTGAGTAAACTCACCCATCTTATGACTAAGCTGAGCTTGCGCATCGAAGACCATACTATTACCATCGAAAACCAATTCATCATTAGCTCCCACTTGATTGACATAAATAATCGGTACTTGGTTACGCTTAGCTATATTACTTAGCAATCCTTCTCGCATCGCTGGTTTACCTATTGCGAAAGGTGAAGCTGAAGCATTGATGATAATCTCTGCACCAGCTGCCAGCAAATCTCTCACTGGATCTTTAGCGTACATAGATGGGTAAGCTTCTATCCAAATATCCTCGCAAATACTAAGACCAAACTTCAAACCTTGATATTCAAAAACACTAACTGATGATGCTGGCTCGAAATACCTAGTCTCATCAAAAACATCATAGTTAGGCAAAAGCATTTTACTTGCAATCAGCTTAGTTTCTCCTGCTTGCAAGCAGAATAATGAATTATGTAATTTCTTACCGTAGCGAGTATTTTCAGAGATCCCACCTACGACTATCGCTAAATCATTATCCTTAGTATAAAGAAGTAACTCATTAAGATAGTATTGTTGTCTATCGACTAAACCATGCTTAAGTAATAAATCCTTTGGTGGATAACCGAGCAAAGCTAGTTCCGGTAAAAAAAGAATTTTAGCTCCAGCGTCGATAGCAGTTTTGATATTGCCAACAATTAGATTAAAATTATGTTTTAAGTCACCGACTTTAGGGTTTATTTGGGCTAGAGCAATTTTCATTCAAGGACCTCAAGGCGCAATCAATCATTATATCTTATGGATTGCTTCGTCGCTTTGCTCCTC
>CAYUFH010000086.1:2183-5181 GCA_964444015.1 uncultured Gammaproteobacteria bacterium
ATTCAACCTCTTAGCTACCAACTCAACCCCAACAACGAAATCTCCCTCGGCGGCATTAAAATCACCAACCTGGTCAAAAAATTCGCTAGTCCTTTATATGTTCTTTGTGAAGAAACTCTGCGTGCCAATGCTCGCAGTTACACTGAAGCTTTAAAGAAATATTATCCAAAATCTTTAGTGTTATTCGCAAGTAAATCACTCAACACTAGAGCTGTTTGTCGCATTATTGAAGATGAGGGACTTGGCATAGATGTGGTTAGTGGTGGTGAGCTCTATACGGCTCTATCAGTGAAGTTCGCTAAGAGTAAAATATTTTTCCACGGTAATAATAAAAGCCGCGAAGAACTAGAATACGCTATTGATAGCAGCGTTAATATCATTTTGGATAATCATCACGAGATTAACCTACTAGAAACCATTCTTAGGCACAGACTGCAATACGACGGTGCTGCAGCTGTGCGCAAAGGCATCAAACTAATGCTACGCGTCACTCCTGGCATCGAATGTCATACTCACGAATACATCAAAACTGGCATGATAGATAGTAAGTTTGGTTTCGTACTTGAGCAAGTCGAGGATGTTATCGCTCGTCTACTTAAATTACAAACAGAATTCTCTGGCATCCATATACTAGGATTGCACGCACATATAGGTTCGCAGATTTTCGAAACTGATCCTCAATGTGATGCCGCTACTGTACTACTAGAAAAATATGCCAGCATCAAAAAACGTTTTAACCTAGAACTTGAAGATCTGAATGTCGGTGGTGGACTAGGTATTAGCTATACAGAGTCTGACGATCCACCTAGCGCTGAAGAACTTGTCGCCAAAGTAGCAGAATCAGTGCGCGAGAACTGCGAGCGCCTAGATCTTAAACTTCCTCGCTTACTTATGGAGCCTGGTCGTAGTATTGTCGGACCAGCTGGTGCGACGATCTACACCGTTGGCAATATCAAAACTATTAATGAACCCAATGGCGGCAAACTAATTCGCAAATATGTCGCAATAGATGGTGGTATGGCAGACAATACTAGACCTATCATGTATGGTGCACGCTACCACGCTGAGGTCAACGGCAAAACCAATCCTAGAGAACTTGTTAGCATTGCAGGCAAATACTGTGAATCTGGTGACATCTTGATTAAAGACGTAGAGCTCCCAGAAATGACCGCAGGTGATCTACTTGTAGTCTTTGCTACTGGAGCCTATAATTACAGCATGTCGAGTAACTACAACCGAGTGGTTAAGCCAGCTATGGTACTAGTGAACGAAGGCGAGGCTGACATCATCATCGAGCGTGAGACTTTCGATGATATAGTACGCAACGATAAAGTCCCTAAACGTCTGAGTCGCTCAAACCAGCTATTGGAGCAAAACTAAGTGGCGTCTAACATCGAACTTGAATACCTAGATGTTAGAGAGTTCTTTTATAGATATTTCGATATTGATCTCAATATATTTACCACCATTAGTATTATTTTCCAGATCGCGATTATTGCTTGGTTAATTTTTGAGGTTTACGCTCGCATCCGAGACACTCAAGCAGAGCGGGTTATACGAGGTTTAGTCTTATTGACTCCTCTGATTTTACTTTGTTATATTTTCAAACTTACACTACTAACCAAACTATTTGAATTACTATTCCCAACTATACTTGTCGGTTTAATTGTGATCTTCGCTCCCGAGTTTAGGCGCGTACTAATGCATATCGGCAGCGAGACTTCTGTGATGAATATAGTTAGCGTCAAAGACTCCAAACAAAACCTAAAAACTGCAACTGAAGAATTAATCGAAGCGATAGCAGTTTTGCAAGCTACTCACACCGGTGCCATCATTGCCCTAGAAAAAAACAAAGTCGATAGATTTTACGTCAACCATGGTTGTGAGATTAACGCCAAGCTCACCAAAGAGCTTTTACTTACTATCTTTTCAGCCAAGTCCCCACTGCATGATGGTGCCGTTACCGTCAAAGGCTCACTAATACAGGCAGCTAGCGTCATATTACCTATGACAGAGAACCCTAAGCTTGATTGGCAATATGGTACCCGCCACCGAGCGGCAATCGGCTTTACTGAGGTCACAGAATCACTGTGCCTGGTGGTTTCAGAGGAGACTGGTGATATCTCTGTCGCTCATCAAGGTAAGCTAGTGCGCTGTGCTACTCAAGCTGAACTGAGAGCTCATATTAAAGACTTCTACGCCCAACTAAGCCGTAATAAATAGCAAAAAGCTCCACTCTAGACAAGCAATCCACGAACTTGCTACAATATACGATTGTGTCTGAAAAACAATTAAAGATTTTGGCTATTGATGATGATCCCGCTATATTAGAGCTGGTCACTTCTAACTTAGAAATACAGGGTTACCTAGTTGACGCTGCAGATAATGCTGTTGACGGTATCGCCAAAGCAGTGCAAAATCTACCTAACCTTATTATCCTTGACTTGATGATGCCTGGTTTAGATGGTTTTACTGCTTGCCAGCGCCTTCGCCAAAACGACAAAACCAAGGATATCCCAGTATTGATGCTTACCGCGCTTAGCCGCACTGAAGATAAAGTCACTGGCTTCGATTCTGGTGCTGATGATTATCTAACTAAACCTTTTGATCTGCCTGAGCTATTTGTGCGCGTTAAAGCCTTATTGCGCAGAGCTGGTTCTATCACTCTAAGCGAGTCTATCCCTGAAATTCTTCACTCCGGCGATATCACGCTTATGCCTGAGTCTCGCGAAGTTAAGATCGAAGATCGCATCGTGCGTCTTACCCCGATTGAGTTCGAGGTATTACATTGCTTAATGCAAAGTCACGGTCAAACTGTATCTCCTGGAACTTTGCTTAAAGAAGTTTGGGGTTACTCACCAGAAGATGATGTAGATACTATCCGCGTACACATTCGCCACTTAAGATCACGCATCGAGATTGGTGATAAACGTTATATCAAAACCGTCTATGGCGGCGGCTATCAGTTAATCGCTGAGGGCTTCGTTAAGACTGGGGC
>CAYUFH010000087.1:0-4825 GCA_964444015.1 uncultured Gammaproteobacteria bacterium
AAATCAAAATCAATAACACCCATATTATCGATGTCTTTAAGATTATCAATAAGCACACTCATGTCACCTTCTGAATGCTTCGCTAGAGTACCTTCTACCAGTAGACGCTTACCCTTCTCAAGCATATGCTCAAAAGCATTAAGCTTAGAGCTGAATAGCACTCCTTCGATACGCGCTTGCAAATCTTCAAGATTAAGTATTGCGATAATTTTTTTGGATTTAGTGATCTTCTTCTGAAAATCAGTAATCAAAGCGGTGAAGCTAACTTTAGCCCCATCTCTAAGACTATCTTCTGCAAGCTCAGTAATAGTATGTTTCGCTAGAACCAAACTAAGTTCGCGCACCGAATGCATAGGGTGATTATTAACGAATAGCCCCAGGAGTTCATACTCCATCGCCTGCAGCTCCCGCTCAGGATATTCATCGGACTCACCATTACTATAAACAGGTTTAATACTAAAATCAGCAGCTGCAGCCAAATCGAACAATGATGACTGTCCTTTATCGCTTTGTCCCTGCTTGCGCTTAGCAGCTTCAACGAAGGACTCGAGATTTTCTATCATCGCCTTGCGCCCTGCACCTAAACCATCGAAGGCACCAGACTTCACTAAACCTTCAGTAGTTTTCTTATTAACTATCTTATGATTTACTCTCTGACTAAAATCATAGAAGTCTTTATAAGCTCCTCGCTCATTGCGCTCACGAATAATCTCTTCAGTAGGAACCGTGCCGACACCCTTAATAGCACTAAGCCCAAAAATAATCCTACTAGCGGAGACATCTGCGGCAAAATCAGTCTCAGATTGATTTATATTAGGTGCCGCAACCTTAATGCCCATACGCTCAGCCTCTACTATGTAACCCTTAATTCTATCGGTATCACCAGAGCATGACTTAAATAATGCAGTCATATATTCAACCGGATAATGAGTTTTAAGGTAGGCGGTCTGGTAAGTAACCATTCCATAAGCTGTTGAGTGAGACTTATTAAAACAATATTCAGCGAAGGCTAGCATCTGCTCAAATAATTTTTTAGCTAAACTGTGTGGAATATTATTTGAGGAACAGCCGTCCAAAAACTTGGATTCGTAAGGCATTAGCTCCTCAGGCTTCTTCTTACCCATCGCCCTACGTAATGAATCCGCTTCTCCTAGAGTGAAACCTGCTAGTACCTGAGCGACTTTCATGATCTGCTCTTGGTAGACTATGGTTCCATAAGTATTTTTAAGTATAGGTTCTAACCAAGGGTGATCATAGGTGATTTTTTGCTTGCCGGATTTACGTGCAATAAAATCATCAATCATTCCAGTATCCAGAGGACCCGGACGATATAGCGCAATAAGAGCTGAAATATCCTCTAGACTTTGCGGCGCTAGATCCCTAGCTATCTGGCGCATGCCAGATGAGGTCTCTAACTGGAATATACCAGCAAGATTACCTGATGAAATCATATCGAAAGTTTTTTGATCGTCAAGCGGAATATTATCAATATCAATCTTAAGTCCAGAATGAGCTTCAATGATATCGAGTGCCTTCTGGATCATAGTAAGGTTGCGTAAACCCAAGAAGTCCATCTTTAGTAGACCCATCTTGGCACACTCATCCATCGCGAACTGGGTTATCACTGAACCTTCGTTATTCTTAGATACTGGAACTATCTCGGTGAGTGGCACATCACTGATAATCACACCAGCAGCATGCACTCCAAAAGATTTGTTAATGCCTTCATTTTTCAGTGCTAGATCAATAACTTCTCTAGCTGCTGGATCTTTGCGATAAGCATCAGAGAACTCTTTATGATTCTCTATCATCCAATCTATAGAACGTGGCTTACCGCGCACCACTGGAATCATCTTCGCTAATTCCTCGGCTTTAGCGTAAGGAAACTCTAGAACTCTAGCCATATCCTTAAGCACAGCTCTAGAAGTCAGCCTATTAAAAGTTATAATCTGTGAAACATTCTCGCTACCGTATTTCTCGCGCACATAATTAATTACTTCTTCGCGACGCTCAATACAAAAATCCGTATCAATATCAGGCATCGATTTGCGCTCAGGATTTAAGAATCTCTCAAACAGCAAATCATATTTAAGCGGATCTATATTAGTAATTCCTAGAGCGTAAGCTACCAGTGAACCAGCAGCGGAGCCACGACCTGGACCCACGGGAATATTATGCTCGCGTGCCCAACGAATAAAATCCCAAACCACAATAAAATACGATGCAAAACCAGAACCGTTCATTACATCAAGCTCAAAATCCAAGCGCTCACGAACTATGCGCGCACGCTCAGGCTCAAGCTCATCAAGCTTACCGAAACGTTGCTCCATTCCTTGATAACTAATTTCACGCAAATAAGTCTCGAAACTATGTCCTTCTGGCACATGTGGATCAGGGACATGAGTACCGGGATTACGAAAAGTCTCATAGTCCTCGATCTTAGCGATTATCGCCTGCGGAGATTCTAGTACCGCTTCATTAATCTGTTCTTGACTTAGATGATCTCTAAAAAGACTTAGCATCTCAGCTTCTGTCTTCATATGCTCGTGACCGGAAAAATGCATACGCGGAAAATCTGATATATTTGCTTGAATCTGCAAGCACAAAAGAGCATCATGGGCGCGCGCATCATCAACACTAGTATAGTGACTATCATTAGTCGCGACCACCTTGATACCCAGCTCTTGAGCGAGTTTAAAGATTTTAGGATTAACATGTCTATCTTCTGGATAGAAATGATCCTGCACCTCAAGGTAGAAATCCTCACCAAAAATTTCCTTATAATCCCGAGCAGCTTGCATCGCAGAATCATCTTGATTGTTTAGTAGTAAATTGTTTACCTCACCGCCCAAACAAGCAGACAAAGCAATTAAACCTTCACTATGAGTTCTTAAATACTCTTTAGAAATACGTGGCTTATAGTAAAAACCATGCAAGCAAGCTTCTGAGACAATTTTAATTAGGTTCTTATAGCCTGTATCATTCTTTGCTAATAGGACCAAATGATAAAGTTTCTGCCGGTGCTCTTTGCCGCGCTGAGTATGATCACCATTAATTACATAAACCTCTGAACCAATAATTGGTTTGATACCATTCTTACGCGCCTCATGATAGAACTGATGTACTCCGTACATAGTGCCGTGATCTGTCACTGCTAGGGCAGGCATACCTTCAGCTTTAGCCTTAGCGCAAATTTCATCAATACGACTATGACCATCCAGCAGTGAAAACTCTGTATGCAAGTGTAATGGAACGTATCTAGATTGAGTTGTTGACATTATGGCGCTATAAAACGGACGGTTTGAATTCAAATCGTCAAAGACTAATTATAGGTCTTTAGGCTAAGGCTCTGCTTGCCCAAAAGACGCCAGCATAGGGAGTATTACTTAAATATGCTTAATAATACAAGACTATTAGTAAAACAGTAAAATTGAGCTATGCCTGATTTAGTTAGTCTAGTCGACCAAAGTTTGCTAAAACCCGAAACCAAACCTGAGGAAGTTTCTGCTGCCATAAAAGAAGCTCAAAACTATCACTACAATTCGATTTGTATTCGCCCGCACTTTATTGCTGAATTCTCCAAGCAGTACAGACTCTCAGCGGTAATAGGTTTTCCTGTTGATTTTATTAGTTGTGAAGTTACTAATGGTGTGATCTCTAATAGTCATGATCTCAAACGTGCTCGCGATATTATTTCAGCACCGAGCATGGCAGCTAAAGTGGTTGAGGCTCGCAATGCCCTTGAAGCTGGCGCTCTAGAGCTTGATCCTGTCATCAATATCAACGATTTATTTAGCCCTGAGGATTTTAATATAGTCTATCCCGTGTTCTCCCAAGAGCAAGACCTCAAAAAATTTGCTGACGCCATAGTGCCAGAAACCAAACTCAACTTCCCTGGAGATAAGCTACGTAAAGAGTTGCAAATATATTTATTTCTATTGCGCGAGTTTGCCTCACAAGCAAGCGAAACCAATTCGTCATTGCGAGCCGAAGACGAAGCAATCCACGATCATCGTCATTGCGAGCGTAGCGAAGCAATCCACTACTACAGCCTTAAACCAATTTTCTCTTGCGAATTACTTACAGAGACCGAGCTCGAGCTATCTATCTCTATTTTCGCTGAAGAAGTACTCAACTTCTACGAGCAATTCCCGGAGACTATAGGGCGCATACGCTGCTCATATAAAAACTCAACTGGCTTCATCAAGTCTCACGATGGCTCTGCTATTAAACTTGCAACACCAGAATTAATTAGTCGAATTGCAACCGAACTAAATAAACACGATCCCGATCACATCATAGGCATTAAAGCTGCTGGAGGAGTGCGTGATCTTAGTAGCGCAGAAGCAGTTGCTAAAGCCGCAGCAGGCAGATTAACTCATATAGGTACTAGCGCTGGTGCCAATCTCGCTAGTGATATTAATACCCAAGTTAGTCAATCATATTAGACCAGTTTGAAACCACCAATAACTGCGTCGAAAAGGATCTAATAAAAAAACGAGCAGACAATAAGCCGGGTTCTGTCAAGAACGATCATCAATCTGGGACCAGCATTACTGCTAGCCTCAAGCGGAATCAGCTCTAATCAGGCTCGGAGCGATAGCGAAGTCATAGACCTCATCAAATCCTGATTATATGAACCTTACCTTGCAGCTTCAGTGGGGTTTACCTAGCCTATAACTCTCGTTATAGCTGGTGAGCTCTTACCTCACCTTTGCACCCTTACCATGGAAGCATGGCGGTATATTTCTGTGGCACTATCCTCACGCTCACGCGCACCAGCCGTTAACTGGCAACCTAAGCTCCACGCTGCCCGGACTTTCCT
>CAYUFH010000088.1:0-4595 GCA_964444015.1 uncultured Gammaproteobacteria bacterium
TTCATTAGCAACGATACTTAAGTGATGTAGTATTAGTTTTTTATCTGCGCCAGCATACTGGTTTACTAATCGATTGTAGAGATCTCTTTGCCACTCTGGTTGTCCTAGGTATGGGTTGTTTGGATCGGTTTTATACTTAGGATTCTCGGAATATTTACCGTTGTAGGCCATTACTAGAGCGTGAAGAGCTGTTTTAGCTGTAGCTCTACGTATATGTTTCAAACTGTTGTATTGCAGTAAGGCATCTTTTACTTTTACTCTACCTTGTTTCTCTGTGCGCATTGCACCCAGGTAGTTACTGTTGATCTTGCCGAGCTCTCGGTAAGCATTTTTCAGATCATCTAATTCTCGAGGGTCTATTCCTATTCTTGCGCTATAGTTTTCTACACTAGTGATATTTCTATCCATAGGATCTTCGTGTTCACTTTTTAGCTTAATAAAGTAGTTCGCTATTTCTTGAATTGTCTTAGGCATATCACCTGCCTTGCCTTCAATAATGCGTGCATAATCTAACCTAGTCATAAGTGACATAAGTGATCTCATAATCATTTCCATTTCTTTATTGTTCACTTCTGTGCCAACTAGTGATCCATAGTTAAGATCTGCTGTTCTTCTCATGCGATCGAAGAGTTTGGTGTTGATTTCATTGTTGAACTGCTGTTCTATAGCTGTACTGCTACTACCTGGTTTGATATCAAAACTAGCACCTTGAGTATTTGGATGCTGAGTTAGTGCTACCTGCATATGTTGAGCTAGTGCTGGTGATAGTGAGCCACCTATGGCTGTCGCTGCGACCTTCTTGTATAAATCCAAATCAATTCCAGCGGCTATATTGCCGATCTCGCTAGCACTGGAGACATAGCTGCTCAATTCATTAAGAAACTTATTAGCTAGCCTTCTACTAACTTCTCTGGCTGCAAATGTGGCTCCTCTCTCTTTATGGATACCAGCATTGGCTATGCGTTCCATTTCTTTATGTAGGGTTTGATGTAGCGTCAGTTCACTTTGCAAAGAAGAGTTGATAAGTTCTTGTATTTTTTGTCTTAGGTTGGTTATTTCATTAGGATTAGCTTTGGCACTGCTTCGAGCTTGGCTGATTAGCTGTTTGAGATTTCTTAGATAGTTCTCCTGCTCAGTTTCACATTTATGATTTAACTTACTTAATCTCTCTTCCCTTGAACCGTATATAAAATTGTTTAGAGTTTCATCTTGGCTTAGTACATTAACAGTTTGACTTTGATGATTTGCTGTAGTAGTTGAGGTATTCGCTAAATGAGCAGATTTAATTTGAGCTTCAGTGTTTAGCGTTTTTGTTTCTTTATTATTAGTGCCAGGACTTTCTGCTTGATTATTACGAGCAGTATTAGTTGCGGCCAATGCTGCAGCCATTTGTCCCGTATTATTTGTAACGGAAGACATTATTACGCTTTACATTTTAGCAAATATATTAAGACAGTTTTAGATTTTTTTGTATTTTGCTAGTATTTAGCTGCTAAACTTAAAAAATGCCTCAACAGAGCCATAAATTAACAGCCTTTGGGCTTATTGCACGCCAAGATCTTAGTGTTGAGCTTAGGGCTAGTGCTAGCCCTGGTATTAAGTTCCTCCTGGCTGGCTCCCTGATCCCCGCTTCAGTAGATAAGGTAGTAAGTACCCAGCGCAATACTGTTTTGGCTGAAGGTGAGCAAAGTATCTGCCTTGTGGAGCATTTTATGGCGGCAGCAGCTCTAACTAGGGTTTACTCCCTTGATCTTCTACTTGATAGCTCTGAGTTGCCTTTTGATGATGGATCAGCTTTATTCTGGCTAGATGCACTGGCTGCTTTTAGTAGCCCAGCTAGCAAGCGCTATAAGCTAAGCCAAGAAATCTACATAGAAGATCCTAGTAATCCAGCGCGCAACATTAGGGCTATTCCGGCTACAGGCTTCGCGGTTACTTATGTTCTTGATTTAAGTCATCTTCAAACACCAATTGGTCGCATGGAATATCAGTGGGATGCTAGCACCATGAGTGTTAGAGATTTAGCTAGTGCAAGAACCTTTGCAAGCGAGACAGAGAATCAAATCTTAGGGCTTGGGGGTAGGGTACTGGGTTATACAGAGAACTGCTTCACTAAAGAACTTAGACATCCTCTTGAACCTGCTCAGCATAAAGCTTTGGATTTACTTGGTGATATGTATTTGTCTGGGATTAATCCTTTGGATATTGATATGCATGTTTATAGTAATCAAGGAGGACATAGTCTTAATGTTGAGTTCGCTCGTAGATTGAGATTTGAGCTCCTTGGCTATTAACTAGCATTATAATTAGCTCAGATGTCTAAGTTGCGCTTACTATTATGTTTTATATTCTTTGCTAGCGCTGCTACTGCTGAAACTTTTGATATTTGTATTAATTCTGATCGAGAGCTGCGTAATCTAGCGGCGCTAGAGATTGAACTTGCTTTTGAACCTAATTCCTACCTTATAGGACAAGAGTTCTCGGTTACAGTGCCAAATGTTCTTTTTAAAACTGTAGATCAGAGCAAGTCCATTATTAGAGTATTTTTTGATGGGTTACAACAGGCTGACGCAACTCCTAAAGAGCTTCATATCCTTGGTCGCTTGACTAGGGTGAACTTCAATGGCGAGATCAAATCTTCTATCAAAGCCATCAAATACATTTCTGATTTCTCTAAATTAATAGATAGCAAGCATATTAAATCCTCTATCTCTGTAAGTTCTGGACTTGAGGATGCGCCTCTTCCTTATATGGGTATTAGCAACGCTCGATTACTAGGTCCTAGTGAAAGAATGTTTTTTAATCCGATGATGATTGCTGTTGGTGATATTGAGACTTATGGTTTTAGTTTCGATAAAAGTGTCGATGAAGTTACTATTAATGGTCAAAAAGCTAGGTTTGTTACCGATAATATAGTGGCTATTACGACCATGATCCCATCAGGTATTAGTGAGCTTGAAGTGGAGCTGGGCGTGAAAGTACACGGATCCCAATTCACTAAGAAGCTAGGTGCTATTAAGCTGATAGATATGTTTCAATAACGAATTGCTTAGCTTCGCTGGCAATGACGAGATTGGCTAGGCAGCTACAGGTAGCTTCGCGCCGACTATTACAGCAAGATCGCAAAGACGATTAGAGTAACCATACTCATTGTCGTACCAAGAAAGAACTTTAGCTTGCTTGTCACCAATAACCATAGTGGTTTCAGCATCTATTATTGATGAGCGTGGATCAGCAGCGAAGTCGATCGATACTAGCTCGTCAGCCTCATAGCCAAGTATGCCTTTGAGTTTGCCTTCGGCTGCTTCTTTAAGAGCAGCATTGATACTCTCTTTAGTTACACTTTTCTCAAAAGTATAAACGCAATCTACCACTGACACGTTAGGAGTAGGCACGCGCATTGCAAAGCCATTAAGTTTACCTGCTAGATGCGGAAGCACAAGACCAATAGCTTTAGCTGCACCAGTAGTAGTAGGGATCATAGAGGTTGCTGCAGCACGAGCGCGACGTGGATCGCTGTGAGCATTGTCTAATAATCTTTGATCTGAAGTATAAGAGTGAATAGTGGTCATGAAACCAGTAATTACTCCGAACTTCTCGTCTAATACTTTAGTCATAGGTGCTAAGCAGTTAGTCGTACAGCTAGCATTAGAAATAATATTGTGTTTAGATGGATCGTATTTATCATCGTTAACACCAACTACTATGGTGATATCTTCGTTTTTCGCAGGTGCTGAAATTAGAACTTTCTTAGCACCAGAGTCTAAGTGAGCTTTAGCTTTATTGGCGTCAGTGTAAACTCCTGAGCACTCAAGCACTATATCTACACCTTTAGCTCCCCAGTTGATGTTTTTAGGGTCAAATTCTTTCGAGTAGCTTGTTTTTCTGCCATTAACAGTGATGCTCTCTGCTGTAGCCTCAACTGTGCCTTGAAATTTGCCAAGTATACTGTCGTACTTGATCAAATGTGCTGAAATGATCGGATCTGAGACAGGATCATTGATCGCGAGAACCTCAATCTTATCTGAAAAATTTTCGCAGAGGACTCTAAATACATTGCGTCCGATTCTGCCGAAACCATTAATACCAACTTTGACTTTACTCATATCGTTTACGAATTATATCACCAGTTGTCATCGTCAGCCTGAAAGGCGTGGTGATCTATTCTGGATTAATTCGCTTTGCTTATAATGAGATATAAAAAAATTATAAAAGATAGTAGAATCTGTATAGATGTCTGCTTCAGGACTTAAAACTTGGCTTCCACAGGAAGTAAAAAAGCAACTCTACGTCCGCGAAAGGCTAGTAGAGAAGTTTCGTTCATGGTCTTATGAGCCAATTATTATTCCTTCATTAGTTGATTTAGAAGTCTTAGAAACCACTAGTTCAAGTAGAGCCAGAGAAACTAGTTTTAAGGTTGTTGATAATGATGGTGGTTTATTAGCGCTGCGCACTGATTTAACTCAGCCTATAGCTAAAGCTATCGCAAGTCGCAGCTCGGAGCTTAGTTTTCCTTTGAGGCTTTATTATGCTTCTGCTGTTTGGCGTTTTAACGCGAGGCAAACCAATGACGCTAGAGAAATTCAACAAACTGG
>CAYUFH010000089.1:0-4546 GCA_964444015.1 uncultured Gammaproteobacteria bacterium
AATAAGAGGGAATACGTTTTTTGCTAACGCTATTGGCTCAAGCACCAGTAATGCTGCAGATTATTTACTTGAAAAATATTCAAGCCGTGATGCAAGCTCTGTAGCTGCATGGAATACTTTTGTAACCGATAGCACCAATGCATTCACTGCTACCACCCTTATAACTAGTGATAGCAATCCTAATGCCACAAAAACAGCTATAACAGCAGCAGCCAGCCTTGCTCAAGCGACCGTCAATGGAGCTACTGAGTCTACTCTTAGAGATAGTATTGGTTTTGATTCGCTAGACACTGCAAGCAAAGATAGCATTATCAAAGCTGCTATTGATGTAAGAACTAATGAACTGGCTTCTAAAGAAAACAACAAACTAACACAAATATTTAAACTACTCTATGCTGAGCGTAACTTAGAGAATATGAATCCTGGTATTGGAACAGTACCGACAGTCAATCCATTATCTAAAACCTATGAGATCAACTCTTACGGCAACAGTAACACTGCAACATACCAGCAACCAGGAGCTATCGATTTAGAGATGGATACTAGAATTAGCACCGCTGATATTGAGGCCTTAGTACCTATTTTCTTAGAACTTAATTCTGGCAACCCAGAACTTAGCTACTTAGATAAAACCCAATCTGCCGTTGAATTTGATAAAGATCTCATAAGCGAGCTTAGCGACTACGCTGACCTACTAAAAAAAGGTTTGAGAAAAGAAGATTTGGGTGCAGCCTTTACATTCATTCGCGATGCTAGCTTTGAAAGCGGTGATAGCATTGAAGATAGAAAAGCCTTAGTAGAAAGGTTCTTAATCGAAGCTAAAACAGATTTAGGTGCAGCAATTATTGAGTACGGCAGCTAAACCGCACTAGCAATCCCAGCTTCTTTAGCAATCTGCCTTAAAGTGTATTGAAGAATACCACCATGTCTATAATACTCAACTTCAATAGGGGTTTTAAGTAATATGCGTGCCGGAATTTTAACTACAGAGCCATCCTTACGTTTAGCTACTATAGTCAATTCTTGAGCAGGCTTAACATTGTCATCTAAACCTTCGATATCGAAACTCTCCGATCCATCGAATTTGTTTTCCTCAAAAACCTTAGTACTAACTTCTATAGGCAAAATACCCATGCCTATTAGGTTTGAACGATGTATGCGCTCGAAGGATTGAGCAATAACAGCTCTTACGCCAAGCAACATTTGACCTTTAGCCGCCCAGTCACGCGAACTACCATTACCGAACATGGTACCAGCGAATACTATTGCTGGAGTTTTAGTCTCACGATATTTCATTGCAGCTTGGTACACTGACATCTGTTCAGCACCCTTATCACTGAAATACTTAGTCACTGGACCAGAGCTACCCGGCACTAGTAAGTTAGTCAAACGAATATTAGCAAAAGTACCACGAGTCATAACTCTATCGTTACCACGACGCGAGCCGTAAGTATTAAAGTCTATTTCATCAACTCCATGCTCTTTTAAGTATTGTGCAGCATCTGAAGTCTTAGCGATGTTACCTGCTGGTGATATATGATCTGTAGTAATTGAATCACCTAGATTCAATAGTACGCGAGCACCAGTTATAGGAGCAATTTTCGGTGCACGCAAACCGAACTCTTCGAAGAAAGGTGGATTCTGGATATAAGTGTTAGAGATATCCCAGCTGTAGAGCGAGTCTGAGCCAGCAGGAATAGAGTTCCACAATTTAGTACCTTCTGATACTTTAGCGTAAATATCTTTGTACATCTCCGGACTCATGACCTTAGCTATCACAGCCTTGATCTCATCTTTGGTAGGCCAAATATCTTTAAGCATTACACTACCTTGGATGGGATCATTCTCTGGATCATAATTAACATTACCCTTAAGTGCCATTGCCACAACTAGTGGTGGTGACATCAAAAAGTTCGCCTTGATATGAGGATTAATACGACCATCGAAATTACGATTACCAGATAGCACACTGGTAAACACTGTATCTGGACTTGCATTAACTGCAGCTTGACCAGCATCAGAGAGTGGACCAGAGTTACCAATACAAGTAGTACAGCCATAACCTACTACACTGAAACCTAACTGTTCTAGTGGTTTAAGTAGCCCAGCTTTGCTTAAATATTCAGTTACCGCCTGCGAGCCTGGAGCCAAACTAGTTTTGACTTTAGAATTGACCTTGAGTCCCTTAGCCACTGCTTTTTGCGCCAGCAAGCCAGCAGCAATAATCACCGCAGGGTTACTAGTATTAGTACAGCTAGTAATCGCTGCGATTAGTACATCACCATGCTTCGCTGGATCATTCTTAGCATCACTAGCATCCATACCAAAACCATGATTGGCTGTTGGACGAGCTAAAGCTTCAGCAAATTTATTTTTAAGATCGAAGAAATCAACTCTATCATGAGGTCTTCTTGGACCAGAAGCTGATGGCTTAATATCACTAAGATTAACTTTGAAATTCTGAGTGAATGAAACCAAGTTACGCTCTATACCCCAAAGTCCTTGAGCTTTTACGTATGCTTCTACTTGGGCTAGATGCTGAGGACTACGTCCCGTACGAGCCAAATAACCAATAACTTCTTCATCAATAGGGAAAAGTCCTACAGTTGCACCGTACTCAGGCGCCATATTAGATACTGTCGCTCTCTCTTCTAGTGTTAGTGATTTACAACCAGCACCATAAAACTCAACTAGTTTACCAACTACGTTTACTTTGCGCAGGAACTCAGTGACATATAGCGCTAAATCTGTGGCTGTTACTGCCGAACTAAGTTCACCAGTCAGTTCTATACCAATAACCTCTGGAGCCGGCATAGTAACTGGTTGACCGAGCATTGCAGCTTCCGCTTCAAGTCCGCCCACACCGAAACCGAACACACCTAAACCATCAATCATAGTAGTGTGTGAGTCAGTACCAACGCAGCTATCGAAAAGTAGAACTCCATCACGCTCAATAACCACAGAAGCTAAATACTCCATATTAACTTGGTGAATAATTCCAAAACCAGGAGGAACTATGCAAGTTTGATTGAAGGCTTTTTGTGCCCACTTCAAGAATTTAAATCTCTCGATATTACGATCAAATTCTAACTGCTCATTAAGTTCACGTGAGTCAGCTCCAGCAAAATTATCTACTTGCACCGAGTGATCGATAACTAGATCCAAAGGCACTAGGGGATTGATTTTCTGAGGATCAAGACCTACACGCTTAGCAGCATCACGCATCGCAGCTAAATCCACAAACAGTGGTACTCCAGTAAAATCCTGCAAAACTACACGAGCCGGGCTAAATGGCACTTCACCATCTGGTGATTGTGGATTGTATTGAACTAGGGCTTGCACATCTTCTTCGCGAACACGCTTACCATCTAGATTGCGCAGCATACCCTCAAGTACAATTTTCAAACTAAAAGGTAATTTAGCTAGTGAGCCATATTCTTGCTCTGCTTTAACTAATGAATAAAATCCAAGACCCGTTGCGCCTAATCTATCAAGAAACCTACTATTGTTTGACATTATTTCCTACTCTTTTATATCTACGTGCACAGCCACGGCTCTTAGCCGGCTATATAAGTACTATTTACCCCATTGGGATTTATTATATGCTCATTTATATGGATTGCTTCACTGCACTTACAGCGGCGGATATTATGTTTACAAGAATGATTTCAATATAGTCAATACTAGATTAAAAATAATACTACTAATCATAGATAACCCAAGTTCTAAAGTAGAATAGTAAATAGATGCAAAGTGAACCTAGTCCACTCTCTGATAAACAAATTACAGCTTTAGTAAGCTTAATGAGAGATTCTGATGAGAAGGTCTTATCTCTTATCTCTGAGCAAGTTGGTAATTTTGACAATGAAAGCCTAAAAGTTATACACGACCTAGCTCGCGGCTCAGAGGATGATGAACTAATTGACAATTGGTATTACATAAGTAGACTTAGCCTCGGACAAAAACTTAAAGATTGGAAAAAAAATCCAGAGCTTGAATCAGGGTTACTATTGGTTGCCCGCCTGCACAATCCTGCCATCGATGAAACTAAATATCGAATGTTGCTAGATAACTATGCTGAGCGCGTAGCTCAAAAACTAAAGCCAGATAGCAGTCAATTAGCGACTACTCTTGCAATGAACCAGATTCTTTTTCGCGAAGAAAATTATATTGGTAATCAAATTGCTTACTACGACTTAAATAATAATTTTCTTGATACTGTGATGGACAATAAAACTGGCAACCCGATTATGCTCTCATCAATATACATGCTGGTTGCACGCCGCTTAGGGATCGAGTTACAGGGCATTGGCACTCCTGGGCATTTTATTATTCGTTATGGCAATACTCTACTAGATCCTTTCTTCGGCGGTAGAGAAATCACCAAAGATGAGTGTATTATTCGCGCTCAAGAACTTAATGTATTCTGGCGTGATGAATATTTAGATCCTGCGGATGATACTCTTATCGTCGCTCGCTGCATACGCAATCTAATCGCTATTTATAAGAAGCAGAATCAGCTTGAAAAAGCTGCGGATGCTAGTGA
>CAYUFH010000090.1:0-4506 GCA_964444015.1 uncultured Gammaproteobacteria bacterium
TTTTCGTAGCGCACAGCGTAGACTATTTGTGCTTCTATGTCTTCGTAGTCAGGATGTAAGCGTTGCTTGAGTGCCGGATTGATCTTGCAGATCTCCATAATATCTTCAGCACGGCTACCATAGAGCATCACTAGATGCATGATAGTGTGAGGCTCTAGTTCATAGCGCGCTAAATAGTCTGCCATTTTTTCGTGAAGATACTCATCGAAAGCTTTGCCAGCGAAATCACATCCGACAGTAGCTTGTATGGAGGTGATGCAATCAACACCGGTGAATTTATCTACTATTTCTTTAGCTAGGTTTCGGAAAGTGGTAATTTTGCCACCAAGCACTGAATAATAATTCACGACACCGTTTTCATCGGTGCCGTGATCATGTATGAAATGTTTGCGTGTAACAGCGCCAGCGCTCTCAGCTTTGGGATCATAAGGTAGAGGTCTAACACCACAAAAAGTCTTAACTACATCTTCGCGTCTTAGATGTGCGCGGGGAAAGAGAGCATTAGTTTCGCCGAGTAGATATTCGATTTCAGCATCACTGATTTTTAGTTCATGGGGTGTTTGCTCCTCAGTTTCACTGAGGAAAATATCAGTGGTGCCGATTAGATACAGATCTTTGTTGAAACCTAGTTTGAACGGCAGTATGAAGAAAGGCCTAGCATCGCTAGCAGCTTCAGCATAGATACCGAATTCTTTAGGCGCACCTTTGAAGCTCTCTACCACTATATGACTGCCTTTAGTGCCTTTGATGCGTTGCGGCAAAGTATGAGTTGGATAGAAATTTTCACTTTGACGTAGCTTGCTATTGAGTAGATCGACTGCAGGCCCAGACATGTTAATAACGTACTTAGCTGTAGCGGTATAAGGTATGCCAGCATTCATTAAATCTTTGAAGCGCACGCCTTGTACTTCATATTTAGCTCCAGCTTTTAATTTTTTAAGTTTATTAGAGCCGTGATACTCTTGATGAAAATCACTTTCTTCTAGTAGTGCACATTGTATTTCTGTAACTTCACAGTGATTAAGACAGACGGCGCCCATTTCTTCAGCAGTTAGTATATTCTCTAAGCAGATTCTCTCCACGAAAGTCGCTTGACCATCATAGTAACTAACAGCACCCTTAAGGCTATGTTTGTTGAGCCCTAAATCCATTGCTAGCACTTGGTTTCGTGACTTGGCTTCATAGGGTTTAATAGATTTTTTGCCAGAGAGGAAATCATAAGCCGTTAAACCTAATTTGAGTTTTAACATGCCTAATCTACTATGCTCGTAAACTGGGATCATTAATTGCAAGCGATGAACTAAGTTAGGATAGTTTCTAAATAGAATCTCTCTTTCGTGCAGGCTCTCTTTTACGAGATCGAATTCAAAATGTTCAAGATACCTGAGTCCGCCATGAATTAAACGAGTTGAGTGAGCAGTGCAGCCTGAAGCGAAATCACTTTTCTCTAGTAGTAGTACTCTCATGCCACGCTCAGCAGCGTCGCGCGCGACGGCAGCACCATTAATGCCACCACCAATAATAATGATGTCAAATGATTTTTTAAGAAGACCCGGATCTATGCGTTGTGTTAAGTCCACTTAGTACATTATTCCCGTTTTATAGTGTTCTTAATTCCAAGTAGCAGGGGCTAAGGTTTTACCCTAAAGAGCAGATTGAAGCCACATCAATTTAAAATAATTGATATATTTTGAGTATTTAGAGGATAATATAGAGGTCTTGTTTATAAATAAGTTTAATAGAATATTTCTGCTCTTACTTAGCACTAGCACGCTTCATGCTTCGGCCGCGATTGGTGATCCATCTGCGCTCAATTATGTTTCAGGCACGGTAACGGTTTCCTATGGTTATGAAGAAAGAACTGTTCAGGTTCACGGAAAATATAATGGCGGAGATCAGATTTGTGTTAAACAAAGCAAAGGCCGCTTCCCAAAACTTGGGATCTGTATACCAGTTGACGCTTCAGTTCTAAATTATGAGCCTGACATTCTTGAGATAGCTACTATTTTTGATCCCGCTAAGCTTTTGCTAATTAAAAAAAAGCTAAATAGTGAAAGAAAAGTTTATTCGATGCCCGCATCAGAGGATTCAACTTTAGTTTTTATTGATAGATGGGAGAAGGAAGCAGAGATTTACGGAGACTTTGCTTTGTATGAATATGGCATCTATATTGACTTTGAGCTGGTTCTAACTAGTAAGCAAAATACTATTTAATTAGCATCACTTGTACTTGATAATTAGGGTTATAGTTACCCTCGCTATTAACTAATTTAAGGCTTGTTGTTGTCGCCTCTATGCTAATTTCATAGTGGCTCATTATGTAGTCGTCAGGGCTTTGCACCTCGTGTTCGCCATCATCATCGTAGTAAACGTAATGTATTTTGCGTTTTTTACTTGGATTTTTAGAGTTTGCTACTATGCAAACATTTAATCTCAGTATTTGTTTACCCCTAGTGCTTTCTAGAGTTGGAATTACTGCTCCTTCACGTACATAGACTGGGTAAGTCCTGATGTTGAATTCTTCTTCTATCCACTCGCCGCCATTATATTCTTTGCGACTAAACCAATTAATCCACTTGGAGCCCGCAGGTAGATATATGCGCTGCTTAATGCTTAAGCCTTGCATCGGCATTGAGATTGGAGCTATTAGCATAGAATCACCAAACATGTACTGGGAGCTTAGATTGTGGGTACTAGCATCGTCAGGGAAGTCATAAACCAGAGGGCGCATTATAGGAGTGCCATCTAGGTGCGCGCGATAACTAGCTTGATAGATATATGGTAGTAGTCTATCTCTTAGCCCCATAAACTCTTTAATTACCGAGAAATGTTCTGGGTTAGATTTAGCATGCATCCAAGGTTCAGTAGGGTTCTCTTTATAAGAGTGCAAGCAAAATCTTGGGTGGAAGACACCATTCTGCACCCAGCGAGTTAGTAGTTCAGAATCTGGGCTATCACCCCAGAAACCACCGATATCGCAACCACTATGTGTAAGTCCCGAAAGCCCCATGGACATTAGGATTGAGTTGTCGTATTTAAGAGATTCCCAGCTACTATAATTATCACCAGTCCAGCTTTGAGCGTAACGCTGTATACCAGCGTAACCGCTGCGACTTAATATCCAGGGACGTTTAGGCTTACTAGGATTTTCTTCGCGATAATATTCTTGGCTAGCTTCCCAGGCGATCTTGGACATTAGTAATGGCATTTGAATTTCATTACCACTATGGTTATGCTCAGCGAAAATCTCATACTCGTTATTATCGTTCCAGATTCCGCGTATTCCTTGCGCCAGTATATGTCGTTTAAGTTTGTCTTTCCACCAGCTTTGGGTTTCAGTTTTAGTGAAATCCATATACGAGCCCATACCGCTCCAATAGCTGGTTACCAGTGGCTTATAGGATTTTTTAGAGCCAGCTTCACCAACGAAGAGTTTGAGCTTAGCGGCTTCATCATAAAGTACATGTTCGGTTAATAATACTGGTTTAACATTGGCACAAAGTTCTGCCCCAAGTTCACTGCAAGTAGTAGAGAAACCTTGAGGATTAGGAAACTTACTACGATTCCAATTGAACTGCAGTCTGCGCTTGTCTTTATCCATGGTGTAACCAGAGGATAAATGAAAGGCTGTAGTTTTAATGTTGAGCGCATTAGCTTTACTGAGCATCTCAACTATACGTTGCGCTGATTTATCAGCTTCTGTATAAATCATACCGCTAGCCAAGTAGCCTAAAGTAAATTTGGGGATCAGTGGAACCCTGCCAGTAAGTAGAGTGTAGCGACTAACTACCTCGTGGATGCTTGGTCCTGGAATGAAGTAATAACTAAGTTCGCCAGACTCAGCCCCGAAATGATAATACGGTATAGGTTTGCGCTCGCGCCCGAAATCGAAAAACTTATGACTATAATTATCAAAAAATATTCCATGAGCTTGCTTGGTTTCACGATTAAAATCTATAAAAAACGGTATGTCTTTATACAGGGGATCACTAGATTTAGAATCGTAACCTAGTGCATCAAGTGGTGCATTGCGAAAACGCTGCCCCCAATGATTAATCTCACCAGTTTTATCGCCAAGCCCATAGATCGCTGGTGGGGTCTTAAGATTAGAGATTTTCTTGTAGCAGCGAATCTCCTTAGAGTCAGTCCAGAAGCCTAATCCAGGGACATCTTCTGAGATAATATTGCCTAGAACATCAGTAATGCGCAGAGCTAATGGTTCTTTGTCTATTTCTATATTTATAGTTTCAGTTGAGATTTTGTTTTTACTTAGTTTAGTTTTTATGCTTCGCTCTAGCTTGAGATCTAGATGCTCGCTGATGCTGAACTTGCGATTGCGAGCGTAACGTAGCTGCACTATGCCAGCCTCAAGAAAACAAATATGCAAATACCAAGGAGATTTATCCCCGCTAAGTTCCGCCATAAAATGTGCGTCATTAATCTTGGTCAAGCCTTGAAGGCTAAGACCATTTTGCAAACCATAGAACGTATTATTGTTGGATTTAG
>CAYUFH010000091.1:0-4362 GCA_964444015.1 uncultured Gammaproteobacteria bacterium
ACCAAATGCAGTCCTGGTGAGATGTTCGTGCATCGCAACGTCGCTAACTTGGTGGTAAGTACTGATACCAATATTATGTCAGTGCTGCAGTACGCGGTAGAAGTTCTTAATATCAAGCATATTATTCTATGCGGGCATTATGGTTGTGGTGGTGTGCGCGCTTCTATGGAAGATAAAGATCATGGCTTCGTAGATAAGTGGCTACTTAATATCAAAGATGTATATAGATTGCACAAAGACGAGTTAGATGTCATAAGTGATGATGAGCTTAAGTATCGCAAACTAATTGAGCTTAATGCTCAAGAGCAAGCTTATAACTTGCTCAAGTTTCCTTTTATTCAGAAGAACCGCTCACTATACGGGTTCCCTGAGATTCATGCTTGGGTTTATGATATAGAATCTGGTTTGATTAATGATCTAGAGCTTAATCCTAAGACACTTGAGGAGTATAGTTCGATTTATAAGATTTATTAACCGTCATTTTTGATACCCCCAGGGGCAATCACTACAGCCTGTCATGCAACAGCCAGACATATTGGGATCTTCCTCTGAGCGGCTCTCTGAGCAGCTATCTTTAGGTTTATCACTGATATGAGCTGCTCTTGCATGAGCTCTGTCTTTGAAAAATTCATCTAGCTCAGTTTCGAGAATTTTTAGTTTGCTGCTTGGTGCAGGCGAAGGTTCTTTGCGTTTTGGTAAAGGATCATTCATTATGCGCCCATTTGAATTGCTAGTTCTTGTAACTTCATCTGCTGATCGTAAGCGATGCAAGCATTAAACATGTCTTCCAGTTGACCTTCTAGAACTTTTTGCAAGGCAAAATTTTGTCCTAATCTGTGATCAGTTACCCTGTCGTCCTTATAGTTATAAGTTTTGATTTTCTCAGATCTATCACCGGTGCCGACTTGATTCTTGCGAGTGTCACGCTGTTCGGTTTGAATGCGCTGTAACTCTAAATCATAGAGCTTGATTTTTAGCATCTTGAGCGCGCGTTCACGATTTTGCAGCTGGGAGCGCTCTTCGCGGCATTGTACTACCACTCCGCTTGGTTTATGTTCTATTCTTACAGCACTTTCTACTTTGTTGACATTCTGCCCACCTGCGCCGCCTGCTCTGCAAGCAGTAAAAACCAGGTCTTCTGGTTTTAGTTCTATGGCTATATCCTCTGCTTCGCACATAATGGCGACTGTTACTGTACTTGTGTGAACTCTACCTTGCGATTCAGTGGCGGGTACTC
This sequence comes from uncultured Gammaproteobacteria bacterium, assembly GCA_964444015.1. GTDB lineage: Bacteria > Cyanobacteriota > Vampirovibrionia > LMEP-6097 > LMEP-6097 > CAYUFH01. The sequence continues at coordinate 1,238 of CAYUFH010000091.1, forward strand.
GCTGTACTCTGTGTACGCCTGATTCGTATTTAAATTTACTGTAAACCTCGTCACCAGCTATTTCAAATACTACTTCTTTATAGCCGCCATGCTCACCATCATTAGAATCTATAAGTTTATAGGTCCAGTTCATTCGATCGCAGTATTTCATGTACATGCGAAATAAATCACCGACAAAAATTGCTGCTTCATCACCACCAGCACCAGCACGGATCTCTACGATAATATCTTTGTCATCATTTGGATCTTTAGGTAGTAGTAGGACTTTAAGTTCTTCTGCTAATCTTGGAATATTAGGTTCAGCTTCTTCAAGTTCGATGCGGGCCATCTCTTTGAGCTCAGGGTCATTTTCTTTCATTAGCTCACGAGCTTCTTGGGCTTGCTGTACATATTTTTTATAATCGTTGAACTTTTCTACAGTTTTTTCAATTTTTTTGAGACTTTTTGTCAGCCTTTTGAACTCGTTTTGATCAGATAGTACCTTAGGATCTCCAAGCCTATTCTGGGTGCTTAGGTAGTTTTGTTCAGTTTCTTCGAGTTTTTTATAGAGAGTAGGGTCGATCATTACAGTAGATATATTCTACCCTTTCTCGGACTATAATTATATGCCTATGGTTGGAGCTACTATATCTGAAGCAATGCTTCCTCACAGTATTGAAGCCGAACAGGCTGTTTTGGGGGCAGTCTTGGCTGATGGCGAGTGTATCACCAAGGTGATAGAGCAACTAGATAAACCGGCAGCGTTTTACCGCAAAGCCCACCAGTACATATTTGAAACTTTTATTAAATTATCAGAGCGCGGGGAAAACATAGACACTGTTACTACTGCCCAGTATCTAGCTGATCACAAGCGACTAGATGAAGTAGGTGGTCGCTCATACCTCTCGGAGCTTAGTGATCATGCTCCTATTGCAGCGAATGCTGAATATTATTCTAAGATAGTTCGCGATAAATCAATACTAAGGCACATGATAGTTGCTGGTAACGAGATAGTGCAACTTGGTTATCAGTCTGAAGAGAATCTTGAAAGACTGGTAGATAAAGCGGAGCAATTAGTTTTTGATTTAGCGCAGAGTAAATCCAAAGAATCTCTGATGCCGATATCAGATTTAATTCATAAGAGCTGGGAATTACTAGAGGAGCGTGAAGCTAATAAAGGTGCGCTTAGTGGTGTTAACACTGGTTTCTATGATCTTAATACTATGACTGCTGGCTTGCAGAAAAGTGACATGATTATTCTTGCTGCTAGGCCGTCAATGGGAAAGTGCCTGCATAAAGATACAGAGCTAGTTCTAGCTGATGGCAGTATCGCTAGTATTGAGGAGATTTATAAACGCCAAGACGCTAAGCTCCTAACTCTAGATCCTGATTGGAAATTCTCTACAACTAAACCAAGTGCCTATATAGATGATGGTATTAAACCCATATTCAAGGTCACAACAGCTTCTGGTCGCAGTATTAAAACTACTATTACTCATCCATACTTGACTATTGAAGGTTGGAAAAAATTAGGTGAAATTGGTGCTGGTGATCATATCGCGGTGCCACGCATCATTAGAGCAGAAGGTTTCAAGCATATCCGTGATTGCGAAGCTAAATTGCTTGGTTATTTAATTGGTGACGGCTGCCTAACTAAAGGAGCATTGAATTTTACTAATAATAATATTGAGATTCAGAATGATTTTATTCAAGCTATTGCTGAGTTTGACTCGAATTTAGAGTCTAGAGTCGTGAAATCTAATCAAGGTAGAGCGGATACTATCGTTGTTGCCAAAAATCATGAGTTTGTGGTCTCTGAGCGAGCTGCTTTTGCTGAGCAGTTAGAACAAGCTGTTAATGCTAGTCCTATGACTCAAGAGCAAATCGCTTCTAAGCTGGGTGTTAGTGCTAGCTCTGTGACTCATTGGTTGCAGGCTAAAACTGTGCCTGGAGAGGACTTGCTAGGGAAGTTGTCAGAGACCTTAGGTATTGCGATGTCTTCGTCTGCTCGTCATAATGCTAGTTCTAGCATTATGAATTGGTTGGAGCAATTAGGTCTGCGCGGTAAAGATGCACATCACAAGACCGTTCCAGCGATTGTATTTCAGCTAGCTAATAATCAAGTCGCAATATTTCTGAATAGGTTATTTGCTACTGATGGTTGGGCGAGCCTGCAGAAAACTGGTCAAACTCAAATTGGTTTTGCTAGTGTTAGCGAAAAACTGATTAAATCAGTGCAACATTTACTTTTGCGTTTTGGTATTTTGGCTGATATTAAGCCTAAACGGGTCAAATATAAAGGTGCTCACAAATCCAGTTGGCAGCTTACTATTACTAATCCAGAGTCGATTGAGACTTTCGCTAAAGAAGTCGGAATCTTCTCTAAAGAAGCAGCGCTCCTTAAGGTCAGAGAAGCTGTGGCAGCCAAAAAATATGCTACTAATACAGATCTTATTCCTGTGGCTATTTGGCAGCATATCGCTAAGCTCAAGGGCTCAGAGTCATGGGCTTCACTAGCACGTAGAGCTGGGTTGGGTGGAACTACTAATATTCATGCCTTCAAGCGAGCACCTCGTAGAGATCACTTAGCTAAGATTGCTAAAGCTTTAGGAACTGCTGAGCTCGAGCAAATAGCAGCTAGTGATGTCTATTGGGATAAAATTACTTCTATTGAATATCTTGGTGAAGATCAAGTTTATGATCTCACTATAGATGGAACGCATAATTTCGTTGCTGCTGATATTTGTGTCCACAATACAGCACTGGCTTTGAACTTAGCTGAGAACGTAGCTCTTATCGACAAGCGACCAGTCGCGATATTTAGTTTAGAGATGAGCCGTGACCAGTTGGTGCAGCGTATGCTTTGTAGTCGTGCTGAAGTAGATAGTCAGCGAGTGCGCAGTGGACAACTGTTAGCTGAGGATTGGGAAAGACTAGGCAAGGCTATGAGTGAGCTTGGTGAAGCTTCAATATTTATAGATGATTCTGCTGGTGTTACCGTGATGGAAATACGCGGCAAATGTCGTCGTCTTAAAGCTCAGCATGGAGATCTTGGTTTAATAGTCATAGACTATATGCAGCTACTTGAAGGTCGCAGTAATGAAACGCGCATTAATCAGATCTCAGAAATTTCTCGTGGGATTAAA
>CAYUFH010000092.1:0-4347 GCA_964444015.1 uncultured Gammaproteobacteria bacterium
CTTAGTCTACGCAATATCACCTAGTCCTGAGCTCTTGGGACTAGACCTTTGCGCACATCTAAACTATTTAGCGTAGCCTAGAACTAGCAAAAATTCGGCATAACATATATGTGCTGAGAGGTTTATACACAGCTGCTAGCGGTATGCAAGCGCAAATGTTGCGCCAGCAAACGCTTGCAGATAATTTAGCTAATATCAACACTTCTGGATTTAAAGGTGCAGAGAATGTTTATCGCAGTTATGATGACCAAGTAATCGGCACTACGGCAACAGGTGCAGCCATAGGTCAAATCAGCCGTGGTGTAGATGTACACGGTACCAACTATGACCTCAGACAAGGCGCCATGAGACAAACTGCTAATCCACTTGATTTTGCAGTTAGTGGACCAGGATTTTTTGCAGTGCAGAATGCTGGCGGTGGCGTAGAATACACTCGCAATGGGCATTTTAATATAGATGCCAATGGTTTTCTGGTAACACAGGAAGGTAATAAAGTTCTAGATTCAGGACAAATGCCAATATTTATTGGTCCAAATGCAGAAGACATTACTGTACTTCGCAAAGGTGAATTACACGTTAACGGTGATTATAAAACGATGATTGGGGTTTTTGATTTCCCTCAAGGAACCAACCTAGTGCGCACTGATTCAGATAAATATCGTAGTGCTTCAAGTAGTCAATCTATGATCAGTTCTAATGTCAGCACAATACAACAAGGTTTTCTAGAAGGTTCCAATGTTAGCTCTGTTAAAGCAGCCACCGATATGATCCAAGTAATGCGTAGCTATGAAGCTAACCAAAAAATCTTGGGCTCACAAGTAGATACCCTGAATATGCTGATGGATGTCGGCAGAATCTAGGACTAGTTCTGAAATCACCTAGTAACGTATAATAAAAGTCATGGATAAAGAAATTGTAGGCAAAGCTCTTGGCAAGGTTGTTAGCGGACTATATATAGTCTCAGTTAAAGACGGAGATAAAGAGGCTGGTTTTCTTGCTAGCTGGGTGCAACAAGCAGGTTTCAACCCACCTATGCTCAGTATCGCTTTCAATAAAGAGCGTAAAGCACATTTAGATTTATTTTTCGGTAGCGGCAAACTAGTGGTGAACATCATGAGCAAAGCTAATGGTAAAACTATGTCTACTTTTTTCAAGCCACCTGCTGAAGGCAAAAGTATTTTTGATGGACTTGAGACTTTTACCAAAGAAACTGGTGTGCCAATACTTAAAGATTCTGTTGGCTACCTTGAATGTAAGTACGCTGCTGAAGTTACCAGTGGTGATCACTTGATAGTACTGGCTGAAATCATCAACGGAGAATTACTCAATCCAGATCAAGAACCAAGTATTCATACTCGTGCTGATGGCTTTAAATATTAATGCGCCTGCAAGTTAAACTCGCATTTATTTTTATTAGCCTAGTAGCGCTAGTGACTCTAGCTTATGCTAGCGGACTTAAACTCAGCCCTTATGGCTATGACATTATTGATATCAACCGTGCTCTAGAAGCACCTTCCAGCACGCACTGGTTTGGCACTGATGCACTGGGTAGAGATCTGATGATTAGAGTGATACATGGTAGTTGCATGAGTCTTGCTATTGCTGCACTTACGGCTTTATCTGCTCTAGTAATTGGTGTTGTTTATGGTAGCCTTGCTGGATACATCGATCGACTCTCAGAACCTATGCTTAGGTTTATTGATTTTCTTTATGCTTTACCTGATTTATTAGTACTAAGTCTTATCGCCTTATTAGTCTCACGCTCTACTAGCGGCATAGTCCTGGGAATGGCATTTATCAATTGGATGGATGTCGCAAGATTAACGCGAGCTGAGGTTAATCACCTGAAGCACACGGAATTTGTAGAAGCGAGTCTTAGCATCGGCATGGATCATTTGAGTTTGATTACTAAACATATACTGCCCAATAGTCTTGGTTCTATTATTGTGGCGCTTAGCTACACTGTTCCCAGAGCGATACTCGCCGAAAGTACTCTTAGTTTTATTGGGCTGGGTTTATCGCCACCCAACACCAGCTGGGGTACACTAGCTGGTGACGCCTGGCCATATCTAAGAACAGACCCGCATCTTATTTTGTTTCCAGCTTTAATGATATTCCTAGTTGTATATTGTTTTAATCAAATTGGGGACCATTTAAGGGAGATAAGCAGTCATAAGAAATTAGGTGAGCATCTATTAGTCGCGTTTTGAAATTGCCTCACTATAAGCTAAGTGTTACTATATAAGAAGTAAGGATAATAATTGTTATGTTAAATATACGCAGTGCAAGAAAATTAAGATCCAACTCAGGTTTAACCCTAGTTGAGTTGATGGTAGTAGTTATTATCATCGGTATTTTGGCGACTATCGCTATTCCTAACTTAATGGAAGCACAAGACAAAGCAAAAAACGCTAACGTTGTTGCTGCAGTACAAGCGCTAGCTTCTAATATTCAAATCCTTGCTGTAGATACTGGTGGTATTATTCCTGAGTCTGCTTTTGATGTAGAAGACAGTGGTGCAACCAAAAAATTATTGAACCCATTTACTAAAGAGCCCGCTGAGCTTGTGGATGGTATCGTAGATCCTGAACAAGATTTCCCTGGTACTCTGGGTTACGAGCCTAATGTTACTCTTGCTAAACCGTTTAGAGTTGGCTTAGATGACAGCCCAGAAATTGAGCCAATGATTGGTGGTTTCGTGGTTACTGGATTAGGCATAGTTAAGGGTAAGCCTGCTATTATCGCCGCTGTAGATAACGGCTAGGGCGGAGCTTTCCAAACAGGTATAATTAGCAGTTGAATGACCGCCGTAGAACAAGACCTAGGACACCTGCAAGTCGAACGCCACCGCAAACTTAAAGAGCTGCGTGAGCTTGGTATAGATCCTTATCCTTATAATTTCAAGCGCGAAATTAACTCAGCAGCCTTGCGTGCTAAGTATGAATCATTAGCTAATGGCGAACATACAGAAGATAGATACACTGTCGCTGGCCGAGTCCACAATCAACGCAATGATTGGATGTTCGTAGATCTTTATGATGATACTGGTAAAATCCAATTATTTTCGGACGTAGAAAAACGCAGTGAAGCATTAAAGCAATTATTGCCACTCCTAGACAAAGGGGATCTTATCGGTGCTCGCGGACCACTACGCCGCACGCCGCGCGGTGAACTAACTATAGATATTGAAGAAATCACTGTCTTAGCTAAAACTCTGCAACCATTACCTGAGATTATCGAAGGTAAGAATCGTCGTCTCGGTATCACCGATGTAGAAACTAGATATAGGCAGCGTTACCTGGATCTCATCGTCAATCCTAAATCACGCGAGAACTTACTTAAACGCGGAATTATGGTGCGCGAAATTCGTAATTTCCTAGATGAGCGCGGTTTCGTTGAGATAGAAACTCCTATACTCAACACCGAAGCTGGTGGTGCGGCAGCTAAGCCCTTCGTCACTCATCACAATGCGCTTAACATGGATCTAACCCTGCGTATCGCGACAGAGTTGCACCTTAAAAGACTGGCTGTAGGTGGTTTTGAGCGTGTCTATGAGATGGGCAGAATATTTCGTAATGAAGGTATTAGCATTAAACATAACCCTGAATTTACCAGCATAGAAGTTTATCAGGCTTACGCTGACCTCTATGACATTATGGAGCTTACTGAAGAGTTGATTCGCTCTGTAGCTAAGATAGTCACTGGTTCTGAGCAAATCCACTATCAAGGCACTGATATAAATTTATCTCAGCCTTTTCGTAGGGTAAGCATGCAAGAACTAGTTAAAGAAGTAACTGGTAAAGAACTTACTGGTAAAGCGCTCAACGAAGCCTTCGAACAGCGCTGCGAGGAGAAACTAATACAACCGACCTTCGTTTATGACTATCCAGTTGAGATATCGCCACTAGCCAAGAAGCACCGTAGTAAACCTGGTTTTGTTGAGCGTTTCGAGCTCTTTATCTATGGTCGCGAAACCGCTAATGCCTTCACAGAGCTTACTGATCCTCTCGATCAGCGTGAGCGTTTCTTGGCGCAAGCACAGGAACGTGCAGCTGGCGATGAAGAAGCTCATGTCCATGATGAAGATTTTATTAGAGCATTAGAGTTTGGTTTGCCGCCTACAGCTGGTATGGGTTTAGGTGTAGATAGACTTGCTATGTTCTTAACTGACTCAGCTTCTATACGCGATGTTATTGCGTTTCCAACTATGAGAGCAGAAAGCTAACTGATCACAATTTGTGCCGGTTTAAGACTTAGAGCCTGTCCGAAAAGCGCCCAGATGCTAGGCATGCGAGTCCGAGGCAGCGGAGTGTATATGAGACATACATGAGCATGCCGAGGACGAGC
>CAYUFH010000093.1:0-4297 GCA_964444015.1 uncultured Gammaproteobacteria bacterium
TACTGTACCTGCTTAATAACATCGAATATCGGCAAGTACATCGCAACTACTATCGCGCCGACTATACCACCGAGCACTACTATGAAGACCGGCTCCATAAGTGCAGTTAGAGATTCAACAGAGTTATCTACTTCTGTATCATAGAAATCTGCAATCTTCGCGAGCATGGTTTCTAGTTCTCCAGACTCTTCGCCGATAGAGATCATCTGCGTTACCATTGGTGGGAATATATCTGACTCACCAAGCTTAGTACTTAATTCTCCGCCCTCTTCTGCTTCTTTCTGCACTTGACCTATAACTTGCTCTAAGACGGCATTGTTAGCAGATTCTTTAACCACTTCTAGGGCTGTAATAATTGGTACACCAGATTCCATTAGTGTCCCGAAGGTTCTCGTGAAGCGAGCAACTGCAACTTTGCGAGTGATGTCTCCGAACACAGGAATACGCAGTGAAAGTGCATCTATAGTTAAACGTCCCTCTGGGGTTTTGTAATAAGTTTGGAAACTGGTGATGATAAGCCACACAGCGGCAATGATAACGAGCATCCATGGTGAGCGCACCACGTTACTTACATCTATTAGCGCTTGAGTGAAGGCTGGTAATTTACCACCAGTTGACGCAAAGATCGCAGAGAACTTAGGTAAGATGAAACTAAGCATGAACCAAACCACTACCGAAGCTATGCTTACTACTGCGATAGGATAAGTCATTGCGGTTTGTACTTTGTGTTGTAGTTTGCTGCGTGCCTCAAGAAATATCGCAAGCCTGTTGAGCACTTGATCTAGGACACCACCAGCTTCACCAGCTTTAACCATGGCGACATAGAGTCTGTCGAAAACATCTGGATATTTTGCTAGAGATTCTGATAATGGAGTACCTTGTTCTACATCGGATTTAACTTGTGCAATGATGGCTCCGAGTCTAGGGTTTTCGGTTTGATCTACCATCACCGTAAGTACACGCAACATCGCGATCCCGGCTTCCACCATGGCAGCGAACTGCCTAGAGAAGATCACCATGTCTTTAAGATTTACTTTGCGTCCACGACTTTTGCGAGCGGTTTTAGGAGAACCTTGAGCAGCAGCTTTAGCTGCGGCTATTTGCATCTGGTTGATATTGATTACCCATAGCCCTTGCTTGCGCAGAGTGAACTTAGCAAGCGAAGCATCGCTAGCATCTATCTCACCGTGTGAGGTTTTGCCTTTGGCGTCTCGAGCTAGATAACTATAACGATTCATTGACTATTTTCATCTTAAGCTGCAAACTCAGCTAGAGCAAATAAACTCTATAGTTTTTATGCCCGTCATTGCAAGGTCTGTGACTTGTCATTGCGAGGAGCGTAGCGACGAAGCAATCCATATGGATCGCTTCGCCCTTCGGGCTCGCGATGACATGCAGTAGATATTATCCTTGAGCATATTATCTCGCTAGATAATATGCAAAGTATATTTGAATACTAGAGTGTCCTTATAGGGCATATAAAGAATAGTCAATGAAGTACCGTAATCTAGCAGATCTATTTTTTAAACGCGCAGAGAAATATTTGCGCCGTCCCATAGTTCGTTATCGCAAACGCAGACATTTACCTTACGAAGAAATTACTTGGCAAGAAGCCAAAGAAAATGTTGAGCAGATAGCTTACGGGCTTAAAGCCTTGGGTTTACGTAAAGGTCAAAACGTTGGACTTCTCGCTACTACTTGTCATCTTTGGATGTTTTGTGATTTTGGTATTCTTTCAGCAGGTTGTTGTACAGTGCCGATTTATCACAGCTCGCTTGGTGATAGCGTCAAATTTATCGTAGATCATGCTGAACTTGAAGTAGTTATAGTCAGCAATAAAATCCAACTACAGAAATTGCGTGCACTTTGGCATACAATGCCTAAGTTGCGTTATGTAATAGTGATGGTGGATTCAGGGGATATCCCGACTAATGATCCGCGTATCTTAACCCTCGAAGAGTTGATGAAAATCGGTCGTAAAGAGCAGCGCGAAGAGCCTAATTTTATTCAAGACCGTTTAGCGGAAGTAGAAAGCAGTGATATCGCTACTATAATTTATACTTCTGGTACCACTGGTATTCCTAAGGGAGTTGTACTTACTCACGAGCATGTGCTAGTTGCGGCTATGTCTTTTTATCAATATGTACCTTTCGAGGAAGGTTACAATATGCTTTCTTTCTTGCCTTTGGCGCACGTGTTTGAGAGGGTTTGCTGTCAGTTCTACGGTATAGATCAAGGTGTCATTTTTACTTATTGCGAGAAGATAGAAGAATTGCCTTCTATGCTCAAAGATGCTGATGTCGATACTATGACGGTAGTACCGCGTATCTTAGAGAAAATACACGCGCGCATTATGGCTAAGTCTGGGGCTGCTGGTCCCATTAAGAAAAAAATGTTCGATGAGGCTATTCGTGTTGGTAAAGAATATCATCGCAAAAAAGTCAATAAAGAACATATACCGCAGGAATTGCGCATAGCCTACGAAGTTGCGCAGATGGCGGTGCTATCTAAAATTAAAGAACAAATAGCTCCCAACCTTAAAGTATTTATTGTTGGTGGTGCACCTTTTAGTCCAGACTTGAGTTACTTCTATATGGCGATAGGTTTTAATATTGTTGAGGGTTATGGACTTACTGAGACTACTGCACCGATCAGTGTTAATCCACCTTGGGCAAATAAACCTGGAACAGTAGGTATACCTTTCTCACATTTTGAAGTGAAAATTGCTGATGACGGTGAGATTATTTGCCGTGGTCCAGCGGTATTCACGCATTATTATAAGAACCCGGAAGCTACTGCTGAAGCGATTATCGATGGTTGGTTCCATACTGGTGATCTAGGTGCTTTCGATGCTGATGGTTATCTCAGTATCACTGGTCGCAAAAAAGATTTACTGATAACTGCTGCTGGTAAAAATGTGGCACCGCAGCATGTAGAAGCTTTATTGTTAAGAAGTAAATATTTAAATCAAATTGTTGTGCTTGGTGACAAAGAAAAATATCTGGCTGCACTTATAGTTCTTAATGAAGATGAAGTGCGCAAGCATTTTGCAGATTTAAATATAGAATTGCCACCACGAGGATCTAATCTAGATCAGGTGCCACAAATCAGAGCTTTAGTAGACCAAGAGATAGCTCGTAATAGTCTTGACCTTGCTAGCTACGAGCAAATCAAAGCTTATTCGATACTGGATCATGAGCTTACTATTGAGAGTGGGGAATTAACTCCGACGCTTAAAATCAAACGTAATGTAGTGCGCGAGCGTTATCCGGATCTAATCAAACCATTGTTCCGTAAAGAGAAGACCGCCAGCTAACGCCATTGCAAGCCACGCCTTGTCATTGCGAGGAGCGAAGCGACGAAGCAATCCATAGAGTGGAGCTTGAGATTTTGCACTCACCCACGCAAGCGCAGAATCTACACGAGGGTGTCGATTCTGCTAGGCCGGGGCCGCTACTATAAGAATCAATGGAACTAATCTAGTTGATATAGCGACTTAGCTATATGTGCCCGCATTATTAAACCGACCAGTAAAACCGCGTAGCCAAAAGGCTAAAAAAAGTTCCCGCATTGATGCGGCTTTAGCAAAATATTTAGACTCTGATATTTGGCAAGAATCTTGGCCTACCACTAGTAGCTATACACTTAAAGATACCTGGAAAAATCAAAAACGTAACTGGGGTCATAGTTTACATTCAATGGCATCACGCTCAGGTTCTTTTCCGCCAGCACTTACTGATTATTTTATTCAGCGTTTTAGTAAACCTGGAGACCTCGTCCTAGACCCGTTCTCAGGTAAGGGCACTACTGCTCTGCAAGCTTGCCTTTCTGGTCGCATTGGTATTGGTGTTGATGTCGCGCCAGAAGCTTATGCGCTTACTGCTGCTAAAACTATTTGCGTAGAACATACGGCTGCAGTTAAATATCTTCGCTCACTTAAGATTAATAGTGATCCACGTAAATGTGCTGCTCTACTTAAAGAAGTGCCGGATAACGTTAAGGTTTTCTATCATGATTCGGTCTTGGCACAATTAGTTTCACTTAGAGAAGAACTCGCTAAGGATTTTTCTATAGGATATCTTAGTTACGATGAAGCGCCGTATTTCGAGTTGCGCAAAGCTAGTACTAAAGCACAACATGCACAGTATTGGTTGGGTGTGCTGATTGGCATACTACATGGCTCATCAGAATTGAGTTTGAGTGTGGCTTGCTCGCATAGCTTTAGTATGGCCCCAGGCTATGTGCGCAAATACTCTGCTGAGCATGGACTTGAGAAACCAGATCGTGATGTCATAGA
>CAYUFH010000094.1:0-1212 GCA_964444015.1 uncultured Gammaproteobacteria bacterium
AGATTAAATCTATCTTCTAATGAATTTATTTCAGAGCAGTACGACCACGAGGTGCAAGCGAGCTCAGTGATTAAACCTCTGCAAGGCAAAGGTAGAGTTAATGGAGAGCATTCTATATTTAGACCTGTACTAAATTCTAATAAAGCAGTTTTAGTAACCAGCGCTCTCTATCCTACTTATACTGAGATCAGCGCTTATGATATGGCTGCTTCAGCCATTGATTCAGCTGTGCGTGCAGCTATTTGTGGCGGAGCCCCACTGAATCATTTAGCTTTACTCGATAATTTTTGCTGGTGCAGTTCTAATGATCCAGAGAGACTCTACCAGCTCAAAGAAGCTGCCAGAGCCTGCTATGACTATGCTATTAGCTATGGTGCTCCTTATATCTCAGGCAAAGACAGCATGTTCAATGATTTCCGCGGCTACAATGCTAGCGGCGAGAGTATTAAAATCTCCGCTCCACCTACTTTATTAATATCAGCACTTGGAGTGCTTGATGATTATCGTTTCGCTACTAGTATTGATTTTAAATTCGGTGGCGATCGCATTTATATACTAGGCGAGACCGCTGATGAGATGGGTGGTTCTGAGTTTTATGCACTCATTAACGAGGTTAGTCCTAGTGCTGAAGCTTTTATTAGAGGTACTTGCCCGCAGGTAGATGCTAAAGCTAATATAGAACGCTATAAATTCTTCGAAAAAGCGAATCGTGAAGGTTATATCGCTTCAGCTATCAGTATTAGACAAGGTGGACTCGCTACAGCACTAGCAAGAGCCAGCATAGCTGGCGAACTCGGCTGCAAAATTAGCTTAGATGCTATTCCTGCTAGCACCGCTTCACTTAGTTCACTACTATACTCTGAGAGCCAAGGACGAATATTATTCACAGTCCCAGAAGCACTCGCTGAGCGCTTCGAGAAACAATTAAACACCGTTCAATTAGCTCGTTATATTGGCGATGTCAGCAATGATTCTAATTTAATTATCCGTTTTGCTGGTACTGAACTAGTGAATCTCAACTTAGATCATATGAGCAGCAGCTACAAAGAGAGGTTCGCTAATTTCTAATCCTCAACCACGCGCAATAATACTAAGCGGACTTGGCATTAACTGCGAAGAAGAAACTAAATTCGCTTTTGAATTAGCTGGCGCACGCGCTGATATAGTTCATATCAATGATCTGATTGCTAATAAAAACAAACTCTTTGAATA
>CAYUFH010000094.1:1312-4289 GCA_964444015.1 uncultured Gammaproteobacteria bacterium
AGTCTATCTCTACCTATAGCTCATGGTGAAGGTAAATACTATGTTGATGCTCAAACTCTTAATCAGATTAATTCTGATCTAGAATTAAATCGGGCGACCTCGTCCGGACGCTCAATAGTTAAATATACTCTTGGCGAGATTAGCAGCCGCGAGAAACTAGCTAGCAACCCCAATGGTTCTATTAATGATATCGCTGGGCTCACCAGTGCTGACGGACGCATACTAGGATTAATGCCGCATCCTGAGCGAGCGATTTTTTTCCATCATTTACCGCATTGGACTTATCTTCGAGAAGAATATAAGCGCGAAGGACGTAGTTGCCCAGAATACGGTCCAGGACTAGTGATTTTCAAGAACGCTGTAAAATATTTCTTAGGGGCTGAGGAGCTGAGTTTAAGATGATTGGGGAAAAATGTGGTGTATTTGGGATTTTCGGTGAAGGCCTCGATGTAAGTAGGCTAAGTTTCTACGGATTATTCTCAATTCAACATCGCGGACAAGAAGCCACTGGCATCGCAGTAGCTGACGGCTACGGTATCGCTCACCATAAAGGATCAGGTTTAGTAACCCAAGTCTACTCAGAAGACAATATCTCTCAGCTCAAAGGTCACATCGGCATAGGACAAAACCTATACTCGACTTGCAAAGTTTCTAATCGCAAACATATACAACCAGTAATAGTTAAAAATGGTTTGCTCGCTTTAGCTCATAACGGCAATCTACCTAGCACCAAGGCTCTGCAAGTATTTCTTAGTGAGCGTGGTGTCAACATCAGCGATCATAACGATTCTGAACTAATGGCAGAAGCTATTGCTTACTACGTTAGACAAGGTAAAAAACTACCGGAAGCGGTTGAAGCAGCTTACCCACTATTCACTGGTGCGTTCTCCATCCTCGTGATGGACAAAAACACTCTAGTAGCTGCCCGTGATTGCTATGGCATCAGACCATTAGCTATGGCGCGCATCAACAGTAGTACTGGACCTCAAGGACTAGTCTTCTCTTCTGAGACTTGTTCGTTCCATACTATCGGTGCTGATTTTATTCGTGAAATCAACCCAGGTGAGATTTTTGTTGTTGATGAAGATGGTGAGCGCAGCATGCAAGTAGCAGCAAGTAAACCTAAACTGGATATTTTTGAGTTCGTCTACTTCTCAAGACCAGATAGCGTTCTACTAGGCGAATCTGTATATGAAGTGCGCAAACGCTCTGGAGCTGAGCTTGCTTCCGAATATGCACTAGATATAGATATGGTTATCCCTGTGCCTGACACTGCTGTACCAGCTGCTATCGGCTATGCTAGTGCCCTCGGCGTGCCAATGGAAATGGCTCTCACTAAGAATCGTTATATACATAGAACTTTTATTCAGCCCGACCAACATCTAAGGCAGCTTGGTGTCAAACTGAAACTGACTCCACTCTATGAACTTATCAAAGGCAAGAAAGTAGCACTCATAGATGATTCAATAGTGCGTGGTACTACTTCTCAACAGATCGTGCATACATTATTCGATGCTGGAGCTGTTGAAGTACATTTCCTAGTGAGTTCACCGCCAGTCAAATACCCGGATTTCTATGGTATAGACACACCTGTCCAGCGTGATCTTATCGGAGCCACTAAATCAGAAGCTGAGATTAAAGATTTTATCGGGGCTACGAGTTTACATTATCTAAGTCTGGATGGATTAATCAAAGCCACAGGAGTCGCTGCTGATCAATTCTGCACTTCTTGTTTTACTGGAGAGTATCCACTAGATATTCAAGAGCGCGCCAAGGAAGTTTGTTTTGATTTAGCAAAATCGTAACCCGTCATTGCGAGGAACGCAGCGACGAAGCAATCCATATCACATGAAACTAGCAATCTTATTTTCCGGCAGCGCTTCAACCGCTTGCGCCGTACAAAAAGCAATCACAGAAGGGGTTTTAGCTGGAATTGAAATTACCATTGCTATTTCTAGCAACCCTAAAGCTGCTGGCATCGAAAAGCTCAGTGAGCTTGGCGTGAAAGTCGAAACAATAAATCCAAAAGATTTCTCTAACGCTGATGATTTCGGGCAAGCTTTACTAAAAACATTACAAGCAAATCAAGCAGATGTTGTTGCTCAGTTAGGCTGGTTAGCTAAAACTCCTATAGCTGTGATTAATGCTTACCCTAATCACATTATTAATCAACATCCTGGACCTCTAGACCATAGTAGCCATAATGATTTCGGCGGAGTCGGCATGCATGGTTTGCGCGTTCATGCAGCGCGCCTGCACTTCGCTCAAAATACTGGAGCGCACAATGCCTACACTGAAGCAAGCAGCCATTATGTAACTGAGAACTACGATCAAGGCAAAGTTATAGGCAAAACTAGAATAGAAATTCCTCAAGAACTCTTGAAGCGAGATCTAAGTAATCCAGATAGTTTCAGGGCTGCTGCCGAAGAATTACAACAATTAGTCTTGCCTTATGAACATGCTTTGCAAATAGATGTTTTGCGCAAATTAGCTGCTGGGGACTTAAAAGTTCTAGATAGAGATGAGGCTTTAGTTAAGAATTCGGAGCTCAAGCAATTAGAAATTAGTAAAAAAGTTACTACTGATCTATATTCCAAACTAAAGAATTAGACTTGTCATGGGGGCTCGAGAACAAGGCTTGCGAGTCCAAGGCGGCGGAGTTTAGTGAGCCCTAAATGAGCAAGCCGAGGACGAGCGTAACGCAGTTATCGGGCTCCCAGGACAAGTCTTAGCTATAATTAAACTTCGTGCAAAACATACTACTAATCGGAAGTGGCGGTCGCGAACACGCCCTCGCCTGGAAACTCTCTCAATCACCCAGAGTGGCGCGGATCTACGTAGCGCCTGGTAATGGCGGAACCGCAACTCTAAGTAAAACCCAAAACATTGATATTGGGGTTTTAGATTTCGATGCTCTAAAGAATTTTGCTAAGACTAATAATATATATATGACCGTAGTTGGTCCTGATGATCCTCT
>CAYUFH010000095.1:0-4276 GCA_964444015.1 uncultured Gammaproteobacteria bacterium
GAAGTTCTAGAAGGTCTAGAAGCTGTCCGTAAGCGCCCTGGTATGTATATCGGCGGTACGGATCATAAGGCGCTGCATCATTGCGTCTACGAGATAGTTAACAACTCTGTCGATGAAGCTCTTGCTGGTTATTGCACTCAGATAGATGTAGTTCTCAATAAAGACAATTCTATTTCTGTAGAAGACAATGGTCGCGGCATCCCTGTCGACATAGTCAAGAAGACTGGTTTATCAGCCGTTGAGACAGTGTTCACTGTACTGCATGCAGGTGGTAAATTCGGTGGTGACGATTCTAGCTACAAAGTATCTGGCGGACTTCACGGTGTAGGTGCCAGCTGCGTTAACGCAGTTTCTGAGCGTATGGAAGTAGAAGTTTACCGTGATGGTAAAGCTTATTTCGTAGAATTTAGAGGTAGACCAAGTAAAGGTAAAACCGTTGGTGCTCCGACCGAGCCAATTAAGATTCTGGGCA
Organism: uncultured Gammaproteobacteria bacterium; assembly: GCA_964444015.1. Taxonomy (GTDB): domain Bacteria; phylum Cyanobacteriota; class Vampirovibrionia; order LMEP-6097; family LMEP-6097; genus CAYUFH01. The sequence continues at coordinate 473 of CAYUFH010000095.1, forward strand.
AAAGCACGAAGCAAGGAACCAAAGTTACATTCTGGGCTGATACCGAGGTTTTCAAAGAAACTAACGCAGATGGCGAGACTTTCATGCCTACATATAATCGTGAAACATTAGCCACTTGTTTTCGTGAAATGTCATTCTTAAATAAAGGTCTCAAACTAACTTTTACAGATAAACGTCTTCCAGAAGATGATCCGCATTATCATGAGACTTATTACAACCCTGATGGACTTCTAAGTTATGTTAGATACCTTAATAGCTCACGCACAGCGATTCACAAGGATATTTTTGCTTGCGAAGGCATGCACAATACTGTAGGCGTCGAGGTTGCACTTCAATACACCGAAAACTACAACGAAGTGACTATTACTTTCGCTAATAACATCAACAACCCAGATGGTGGTAGCCATCTTACTGGTTTTCGTAATGCACTCACTCGCATAGTAAATGATTACGCCAAGAATAATAATCTAATCAAAGCCAAAGAAGAATCTCTTACTGGTGATGATGTCCGTGAAGGCATCACAGCCGTAATCTCTGTTAAAGTTCTTAATCCTCAGTTCGAGTCACAAACTAAAGTAAAACTGCTCAACAACGAAGTAGTCGCTGCAGTACAGACCGTCTTAGGTGAAAAGCTAGAGGACTGGTTAGATAAACATCCAAAAGATGCTAAAGCCATAGTCAATAAGGCTATACTCTCTCGTCGTGCTCGCGAAGCTGCCAAAAAAGCCCGCAACGCTGTACGCCGCCAATCTGCTCTAGAAGGTGGTTCCGGTATACCAGGCAAACTTGCTGACTGCTCTAATACTAACCCTGATCTTTGTGAACTCTACCTAGTAGAGGGAGATTCAGCGGGCGGTTCAGCGAAGCAAGGCCGTGATCGTAACTTCCAAGCGATACTACCACTTAGAGGTAAAATCCTCAACGTTGAAAGAGCAACAGTAGACAAGCTCTACGATAACCAAGAAATTCAAGCAATGATACAAGGCATCGGTCTTGTACCTTCTGATGAAGATGAGGATGGCAACAAGAGTGAAGCTGTTCTCAAGATGGACGGCTCGAACTTAGACCTGAAGAAGTTACGTTACAAACGCATAGTTATCATGACCGATGCTGACGTTGACGGTTCGCACATTCGTACTTTGATTTTGACTTTCTTTTTCCGATATGCGCGTCAGCTTATCGAAGGCGGTCACGTCTTTATCGCTCAGCCACCACTTTACAAAGTTGAGCACAAAAAGAAAATCAAATATTGTTACACTGAGCACCAACTAGAATTAGCAATAGCAGAACTAGGTGGTAAGCCAGGCGTACAGCGCTTCAAAGGTTTAGGTGAAATGATGCCCGAGCAACTCTGGGATACTACTATGAATCCTCAGACTCGTACCTTAAAGAAAATCACTATCGAAGATGCCAAGGAAGCTAGTTTAATATTCGATATGCTTATGGGTGATGTCGTGCAACCGCGCAAAGAGTTTATCGAAGAGTATGCTGGACTTGCTGTCCTAGATATCTAGACTTTATTTGTTTATCTGGGGGGATAAACTACAATTGCAACTGGTTAATCTTAAATTAGATAACTTGCCTTGGCTTGAACGAGTCAGACCAGAACCTGGTCCCCAAGAGAAGTTAGTACTACGACTAAAACTCTCAGGCTACAGCAATAAAGAAACTGCTCAGCATACAGGAAAACCTATCAAGACTATAGAAACTCAAAAAGATCTTGCTATAAGTAAATTACACAAGGTGCTGTCAATCGAAAAAAGGGGCTTACCCTTCCTCTATATAGATTTATTAATAAGAGATTTAATTGAGGATAAGGAAATTGGCAAAGCTAAAACTGATATAAAACTTGAACCAAGGGAAAGAGCTGTATTAATGCTGCATATGCTTGGTTATCGCTCCCAAGACATGCCACCATTTTTAAAACATGTAGAACCGAGTATTCGAGATGACTCTGCAGGTATTGGCGAATATGATCTAAGTCAAATAAAAATACAACTTGGTATCCCGAAGAATACAGACTCTAGAAACTCGCTCCTAGCAAGAACTGCTCTAAATTTTGGTTTACTAAGTTTAGAAGATATGAGGGCAGCCAATCAATGGCGACTTGAAGGCAAACATCCACTTACTGGTGCAAAAATTTAATTACCGCTCTATGTGCTGCAATCGTCACATCTAAATCCTCATAGCTGTGTGCTGCACTAATAAACCCTGCTTCAAAAGCTGACGGCGCGAAATAAATACCACGCTCCAACATTGCCAAATAGTATTTCCGAAATAAATCTAGGTTCTGAGTTTTAGCATCTTCGTAGTTATGTACCGCTTGCTCTGTAAACGCCTGACCGAACATAGCTCCAACAGCAGCTAACTGAGCATTATGAATTTCTGGAATATCTGATTCCTGATTAGCACTACGCAGACCCTCAACTAAATAACGAGTTTTGGCAGTTAGCTCATCATAGAAAGCCGGTTTTTGGATTTTGCGCAAACAAGTAAGTCCAGCACTCATTGCAAGTGGGTTACCAGAAAGAGTCCCAGCCTGATACATAGGTCCAGCAGGCGCTACCATTGACATGATCTCACGTGAAGCTCCGTAAGCACCAACAGGCAATCCACCACCAATGATTTTACCCAAGGTAGTGATATCAGGACTTATGTCATAAAGTTCTTGAGCGCCACCAAGTGCAACTCTGAACCCAGTCATCACCTCATCGAATATTAATAAGGATCCATTAAGCTTGGTGATTTCACGCAAAAATTTAAGGAAGCCAGCTTGCGGAGGGATACAACCAGAATTACCTATCACTGGTTCAGTGATAATCGCTGCGATATGCTCGCCATGTTGAGCGAAAGCTTCAGTTAGCGCTGCTTCATCATTAAAAGGCAGTATTAGTGTGTCTTGCGAAGCACTGCGAGTGACTCCTGGGCTATCAGGGAGACCTAAAGTACTAGCACCAGAACCAGCAGCAACAAGCATCGAATCAGCGTGCCCATGATAGCAACCAGAGAACTTAATTATGATATTACGCTCTGGCGCATCAAGAGCTATGCCTAGAGCTTCGCGCCCAGTACTACTATTAACATAGGCACGAGCCAGTCTCAGAGCGGCCATCACGGCTTCAGTACCAGAGTTGACCATGCGTACCATTTCTATGCTTGGTACTAGCTTAATTACTTCACGAGCCATCTCAGACTCTAGTGCCGTTGGTGCTCCAAAACTAGTACCGCTGCGTGCAGCCTCAACAATTGCAGCCTCAATATCAGAGTCAGCATGACCTAGTATCATCGGTCCCCAAGAACCAACATAGTCAATGTAACGATTACCATCTTCATCCCAAAGATATGCACCCTTTGCTCGTTTGATAAAAACCGGATCAGATCCTATAGATTTAAAAGCTCTTACTGGCGAATTGACTCCACCTGGCATAAGCTCTCTAGCTGCCTTAAAAAGCAGTGCTGATCTCTCTCTGGTTTTATTAATAGTATTCATGGGATGATGTGCTCACCCACCGCAGCGCAAAACGTGGTGTTAACCACTAACTTTATGGCTAGACTGAGCTTTTAGCGTAAACGTAATCTACCGCATCTTTAATAGTTGCGATTTTCTCAGCATCCTCATCAGGAATTTCTACACTGAACTCATCTTCGAACGCCATTACTAATTCAACTGTATCTAGTGAATCAGCACCAAGATCAGTAGTGAAGCTTGAAGTCTCGTTGATCTCATCTTCGCTCAGACTTAACTGTGCTGCTACTACTTTAGTGATTCTTTTTAAAGCGTCTTCTCTACTCATGATTGTTGTG
>CAYUFH010000096.1:0-1384 GCA_964444015.1 uncultured Gammaproteobacteria bacterium
GGTCCACCAGTATTAGTAAATATTATTACCGGGCTTGATCCCACCACCTGAGTAGAAACCAGGATCACTAAGGGTTTGAATCATATTAAGAATATAATGAGCTTTTTGTCTTGAGCCTTGACCCGAGAGCTCTGAATCCAGCACTCTATATATAAGCATAGGTAAATTGGTTAATAACCTCATATAGACTTGGTTTGGGGTAGCACCAGTTTTATTGAAAGTGGTTTTGAAATAAGCAGAACCTTTGGCTTCTATGTTTGGTTGGTGTTTACTATTTATAGCGTTGCATGCCAATTTCACAAAATCTGTCTCAGTATCAGGCTGACGTCCATGGCTATTATTGGGATCAGGGAAGCTACCAGTCATTACCTTAGTGAAGGGCACAGAGCTTTTATCAGAGAGATAGTTGTTTTGTAGTCCATGAACTAGGTAGGCAAGCGATGAAGCGAGCTTAGCTCTCAGCAATCTTTTTTCTTGAGTATTTAGTTGTTTCGCTGCTGCTTTGGTAGTTATAAATTTAGTACTTTCTGTTGCCATTTTTAGTGAGCGAGTTGTATTTGTACTAGTCGTAGCCCCAGAACTTTCTATTAATTCAGGACTCGGGTTATCTGAGAAGCGATTTATTAAAGTCCCTAGGGCTTCAACAGCGGCATCATCTGTTCTGATTTTATTGTTGTGGCTTAAGCTAACTAAATTCATCAAATTACCTTCGGGGTTTTTTGGCATATCAAGTTCACCTGATAAATATGCTGCAGTTAACCTTGGCAATTTTTCTTGTTCAACACTACTTGGAACACTGAAGGCTTCTGAGATTTTTCTGCTTAGTTCATCAAACCTAGCGACGCTTTTGTCTTTGAAGGTTTTTATATCAGCTAAAAGATCTTGTGCCCAAGCTTTAGCTTTTTTAAAATCAGGCGCTGTTAAGCGCACAGTTTCCGTAGGTGCTAGTGCAAGTGAAGCTGTTGTCATGAGCTGCAATAATATCATACCTTCAAAATAAGCCGCAAGTTATTCTCTAGGCATTTTTAAAGCCTGGTTCCCCGCGTTCATTGGATAGACTCTGGAACCAGCGATTTAGTGCACTAAAGCCGAAACTCAGTGGATCGCAGACATTTTTAACTTTTTTGAGTAGCGTTTCACCAAGCATATGAGTGATAGCACCAAGTACCTGAGAATAACCAGAAAGAGACATGCAATAACGTCCTGAGCGCATATGCCCAAACTTCATACTCTCGAAGGCTTGGCAGAATCTACCTAGATCTACCATCACTACAGCAATTTTGCGACCAAAATTACCCAGCACTGTTTCAAGCGGTTTCCATAAAACGACAGCAGCTGTTGAAAAGACGCCGGAGAGAATATCGAACATAGCAAATCTATGGTT
>CAYUFH010000096.1:1484-4189 GCA_964444015.1 uncultured Gammaproteobacteria bacterium
GGTTTTACTATAGTTGTTGGTATATTGAGCATACCAGTTTCAAGTAGCGCTGATGAGAATAATGAGATCATCGCAGCGATGCTGGTAATATCTACACTTTTACTAAAAAGTTTATTCGTGCTTAGCTTCTTAAACATTTTATGCCAATCAAAAGCAGGCTCCAGTTTTTCTGGCGTTTTGTTGTTGATAGTGTTTTTGGTTAAAATAGCGGCGTTAGATGGCCGTGATTTATTATTATGCGACTGCACAAAGACAAGCACCGCCTTGAGCGTTTGCTAGTCCTACTAAGTGCTTGTTTGCAATTTGCATAATGGATTATTTTATATGATTAATGCTAAATACCAGGAAACTCCAAAAATCTTAATATTTGGTATTTACTGGTTGCAATCCCCATGATTAGCTAGAACTGGGCGAGATTTAGTGCTGGCTCAGGACTGCGCATACCAGCTATAGGCATAGCTTCCAGTTGTTTTTTATTGAGGCTAATTAACCAGGTGTTTTCGTAGTTGTTTTTAACTAAGGCTGATACTACATGCGAGAGCTCGGAAATCTCAGAGAGAGTTCCATCATTATTCTCAACGAATATGGCTTTAGAGTAATTACTGCGATCAGGATTATAGAAACTATAAGGACTAGAAGCTATCTTCATCACATCGATGTAGTATTCCGGTTCTAGACCGCGTTTGCGCAAACCCTCACTGAGACTGGCAATTTCAGTGTCTAGAGCCGCTGCATCACTTACTTTATAAGCTTTGAAAATATCGCGCTCTATAAATCTACGTGCTAGATCTTTAAGAATGTAATCGCGCTCATCCACCCAATGTTTAATATGGTGCAGCACGTAAGTATCATCTATCTTCAAGAAGTCCTTAGTGCTAAGAGTATCAGGGCTCATAACCCAGCTATAGAGCTCATTCTCGAGGTAAGTAATGCGCTTATTGCGCACTAATATTTTTACTCGTTTGAAGAGTTTTTGTAATAGTGAATCAGTGGCTAGACATTTTTTATGTTGGTAGACCTGCAAGTACATCGAATAACGCGCATAGAGATAGTCTTCAACAGCGAGCATGCCTTTCTCGCCGCGCACCACTAAACAATCATGCTCAGTGTTCACTGAGATACTACTAATTACTCGCTGCAAATCGAACTGCCCGTAAGCAGTTCCAGTGTAATAACTATCACGCAGTAGATAGTCGAATCTATCGCAATCAATCTGACTGCTAACTATATTGCAGAGAAACTTACGCGGATAAGTTTTATCAAGTATCTGCACCACAAGCTCAGGTAGCTTCTCATCAAATGCTCTCAGGCATTGGTTTACCTGGCTATCAGCAGCAAGTATAAGTTTGCGCGTCCAAACTTCATGAGAAGTCTTGATGATCTTCTCGCAGCTATGACTAAAAGGTCCGTGCCCGATATCATGCAGAAGTGCAGCTGACATCACGGCAGCTCTGTAGCTAATTTCAGTATCAGGCTCTAAATCTAAATCTTGCAAACACTGATTTAGCATCAAGCGCGCTACATGCATTGCTCCTAAACTATGCTGGAAGCGAGAAGCTTCAGCTCCATGGAAAGTAAACCAACTGGTGCCAAGTTGTCTGATCCATCTCAGGCGTTGCAGTTCTTTAGTATCAATAAGTTTAATTAATAGCGCTTCAACAGAGTCTCTTTCATCTAAAGTGATTTCGCGGTGGATAGGATCTCTGTATGTTCGGGGCATCTATTCTTATTTTACGCCTTAGTTTGTCATTGTGAGCTGCCTTACGACTCGTCATTGCCAGTGAAGCGAAGCAATCCATTTAAATTGAGCCTCAAACTCTAGTGAATTAGATCATTATAATGATATAGTTGCCCATATTTGCTTAATCTTTTCTTTAGAATCTGTGCTATACTGTGTTCATTAAATAAAGCCGAGTAAAGAGTTTAGAGGATCCTAAGCCAGTACATAACAGGGCAGAATATCAAGGTTAAGGTCAGGTTAAAGATCTTGTCAAAAAATATAAGCGGCGGCTTTATATATAGCAAGGAGATACAGAAATCATGTCAGGGCTAGATCGAATTTTAAATGCTGGAAGCAAATTGGCTGAAACGGCTAAACAAGCAGGCAGATCCCTTCTGACGGGAACAATGCTTGCAGCTCTTGCCGCTCAAGGAGCAGAAGCGAAGCCAGCTGTTAGTGATCCAAGTGCAGCAGCAGCGATTCACCAAAATATTTTAGGTCAACACATTGTTGAGCAAAGTAAAGCCGCTCATCAAGAAGCTGCTCGTGCAGAAGGCAATGAACTTGCTGCAAAACCATTAGAATATACAAAAATATCAGCCCCAGAAGGGAAGCTTGTGGCTGATGCTACCTTAGAACAAGTAAGACGTACAGTTGGCTTGGACGGTAGTTTTATTCCTAATCATGGTCCAACAGTGGGAATTAATACTAAGGCTGCTCATGATGGAATACTTGACGCGATTGAAATGAAATATCCAGCAATTTTTCTTGCTAATCTTGCCGCAGCAAAAGAGAGATTCGACAAAGGACTTTTCTAATTAAGCAATTTTCCAACGTAAGCTTTCCACTCAGCGTATCTCTTTTCTAAATCGATTCTCGGCTCAAAGCAGGTCTCTTTCCTCATTTTGATTTTCTCTCCTCTTCCTGTTTGAGCAATAATGGCCGCACCTAGTGCGGTCATTTCTTTTTCGGAGTATCTTTGCAC
>CAYUFH010000097.1:0-4143 GCA_964444015.1 uncultured Gammaproteobacteria bacterium
AAAATAACTACGGTTCGCACCTTGGTTGCAGTACTTTTAATGTCAGTATGCTGCGCATGGATATGAATTACATAGCCTCAGACAATGTTTTTAGAGTTTATAGATATAGTAATTAAACCCTATAGCACTACTACAAGGTTTGTATTCCAATCAATTTCTGCAAGATAATTTCCTTGTATCTTTGTGAGATTTGACGGGCAGATTCGACAATTTCAACCAATTATTAATATTGGCCCAGTCTTGCCATGGCCCGAATCTGCTGAAGTAATTACTGAGATCGAACGATTAGAATCTTTGTCATCTGCAGTAGATACAACAGCCCCTGTTTTAGTGCGTGCAATTCAAGATTTTGAACAGCATATTTTGCAGCTTGCTAATAAACTTTGTGGACAAACTTTCACTGATCCTGCAGTCGCAGTAGAATCTGCAATCACCCAAATTGATAAAGCTCTTGCAATCCCGAATCCAGAGCATTATGGTATCTCTGCTGATCTAATTAAATTACTGCGAGAATTAAGAATAGAAACTCTTGAGACTTTTGCTCAATATATTGATCCAGATGGACATATGCATCAACATGCCTATATGGGGCTCGGTGCTTTGGTTTCACAAAATTTACAAATAGAGGAGACTTGTGATTTATTAAATGCCATTGATATTAATGCCTCTGTTAATCGCTATGAATTAAAGCAGCAAGAGATACAAAGATTTATCGCCAGCCCTAAACCAATCTCTGAGACTAATCCAGAGATTATCATAGATGCTACTGCTGGCATGCAAGGTTTGGGTAGCCTAGTCTCAAGCTCGCGCATCAGGCCAAATATAGTATCTCCTAGTGGCATAAGAATGATTGGAGAAGTGATTGGTGAGCATGCTTATGAAGGAACATTGTTTATCACGGGCACAAGGAGAGCAACAGACTTGCGTGGTGGTAGCACTAGCTTCACTGATGGGCTGGAAGAAGTAGAAATTCGTCATCAACATGATAATTTATTAAGATCGATAACTCAATGGAACAATAGTTGTATCTACGTCAAAATTCCAATTGACCTAGATAAATTAGAGAAAGATGCGCCCTTAGTCTTGCCAACTCCTTTGGGTAAGACTGTAAATGAAATTAACGCAGAATATGCCAGAGCCATGAAAGACAGTCTGGGATTGACTTATATCTTTGGGCTTGATGTCAATTCTTTACCTAGAGATGATGAGGGCAAGCCTTATATTAGTTATACTTTGGTTTCTTATAAGACAGATACAAAATTATTTCAGGAAGAGTTACCTCAGGGTTCTAAATTTTTGGATCAATATCCAACTCTGAAGCGATTACTAGATCTAGCGCCGCAGGATGTAGTGAGAATGAATTTGATACGAGCTTTTATTGCTCAGACTAGCGCCTATATAGATGATCCAGACCTAACATCCGCTCTTTGTGCTGCACCTAATATGTTACAAATGCAAGCTGAACTAGGTTTCTATGGAACTTGTGCAGATTTTGCTTATTGTGCTGAGTTAATGTTTCGTGAAGCTAAGATACCAGCGATACAAGTAAGTGGTTTAGTACTCGTTGAAAGAGGTTTGATCAAAGGCTTTGAAGCGAATGCAACTCACGCTGTAAACTTGGTCAAGGTTGATGATCACATTTCTGTGATTGATATAACTAAAACAACTTCCTTAGCAAAGTTACCAAAAGACTCACTTAAGAATTATGCTGCTGATATTAAAGCAGCAGCGAGTATTGCAGATGGTAATGAAGCGACCTTTAAGCAGATCTGTAGAGAAACTGCTTATATCGATAATATGCAGGCTTGGATTAAACCATATATCAATAGAGAAGGAATTCATGAGATGACCTTTGATCAATTGCCTGAGCGCTGGAAGAATCTGATTGAATTTATTAAGCAAATAGATGATCCCAGTATTAGTTGGTCTAATAGTCGTTTAGTATTTTTACCAGAGTCTCTCAAACGATCTTCACCATGCCTTGCTCATGCAGTCACTGACTTGCTTAGAGAGCATAGTCCTTTAGAGCGTTTGTTGAGAGCTACAGATAAAGTAGCAATGATATTTGACTCGAAGCTACAGGCAAATGGTCTGATTAGTTTCTGGGATTTAACTCCAGCCAAAGCTAGGATTATTGCTCCTGCCTTTAAGCAAATGACCGAAGATGAGTCTAATGATTATTTGCTTCTTATGTATGAACGTGATTTGAATAAAAAAATATATACTCAGAAGGAACTTGATAGCTTACTCATACAAGTCAAGAATACAATAGATATCATGAATCAGGAAACTGGCTGTAATTTTAGGGTAGACCTTTACCATCTTCCAGCTCTAGAACGTATTACACAGCCTGTATTAATGATCAATGCTCACTCCTTAGGTGTCACTGGTCTTGAAGTGCCAGCAAGGAAGTGGTTTGAGAGCCATCAAACTGAAAACCTAATCTTGTTTAGTGCTGATGGCAAGCTTGATCCATTAAGTGCACCAAATGTATTTTTCGATCCTTGCGAAGTAGCTCTAAAAGCGGCTCCTTTAGCAAATATATTAAGTCCAGAGGATTTAGCTCAAATTAAAGCTAAAGTTTTAGCGAGAGATCTAAGAAATACTGATCTAATACTTGTTGATCATGTTTATAGACCTATAGTGTTTGCAGCCTTAGATTTAACTGAATCGCGACATGCTCTAGCAGAAGCTTTTAGGATATTAGGCGGATTGCCAGCGGTGCAAAATGATCCTTATTACCAAGGAGCCAAAGCTATTTTTGCAGAGCACTCAGATATTCACGAACGTTACTATCAAGCATTTCAAAAAAATTCTACAACAGGAGCAAAATTAATTATTAACGCGATCGCACAAATTTATGGTGAGACTCAAGCTGCTTGTTGGGCTAGAGCCGCTTGGTATCTTGGAGAGTCCTCAGAGCCTTATATTAGTGACGATCGTAAAGCTGAATTACTCAAGCGTCTACCACCAAATACATCAACAACAGGTGTTAAATTTTTTACAGATGCTGTGACTAAGCTTCATGAAGATTTAGTGCTCTTGTTGACAGAATATCATTCTAGTAAGCATTTCATCAATATGGCTGCCTACCTAAATGTATGGTCAGAAGAGGATTCAAGTTGTTTTTTGAGAATGACAGAAGAAGCTAAACATTTAGATTTAAATTACAGTCTTACTTATAAAGCTTTAGACTTAGGTCCAGCTGCTGACCGCTTCCCAGTGATTCGTGAGTTAATTGCTAATTTATCTCAAGCTCCTTATTTAAAACTAGCAGGTAGCGTTACTAATGATAGTCACGAATCCAAATCTGGCATCACTCCAGATGGTTACTCAGTTGAGGTCAGAGACTATGTCCCAGGTGATCCTATTAATCGCATTGCTCATAGAATCTCAGCTCGTATTGGTAAGCCTATGGTCAAATCAGGTTCACCTTCATTGATCGACATAACTAATTTACACCATTATGTTATTGATCTAAGATTGCTAGAAGACCCTCAAGCCATGCAATCTTTACTCAAAGAAATCGACGAGAAGTTAGCTGGTTGTGATCATCGCAACGTGAGAAGTTCAAGCAAAATTGAATTAAAATTTACTTTAGCTTTAGATGGAATAAGAATTACAGAGTTAAATCATCAAGCTTTGCTCAATGCCTTCAAACGATCTACTAGTTTGCATCCCGAATATGGTTTGAGAACTAATTTAGAGGGCTTCATGGGAGAATTACGATTATTAGAAGAAACTAGACCCAAATTAATTCCAGATCAATTTATTCGTGGCATTGCTCTAGATGGCACTAGTGAACGTATGTTTATAATAGAGAATCAAGCAAAATTGCGCAGTAAAAATTATTCTTGTTTTGTTGTTAGTAATGATGAAAGTTTTGTTAGAAGTTTTGAAAGCACAGTAAGAACAGTCTCTTCGGCTAAACCGCTGTGGTTGAGAACTGGTTAGCAATAATATTCTCAGATCATCGAAAAGGCGTCCGGCAGCTCCGCCCCTCTCTTAATTGTCTTATTAGCTAATTAGTTTTTCGATGATCTGAGTAGTTGATTTAGTTATTTAACTACTTAAAATACTATAATTAACTAATGATCGAAAAAAAACTCAACACAAAGACCTTGTACAAAGGTAGGTTTCTAG
>CAYUFH010000098.1:0-4096 GCA_964444015.1 uncultured Gammaproteobacteria bacterium
TCTTGAGCAGCTTTCTGACCGCCACCATGCGAGAAGATCTCACTGCGCTCATGGCAGTGCGGGCACTCGAAGAAACTCATATTCTCTACTAGTCCTAATATTGGCACGCCCATCTTCTGGAACATCTGCAAACCCTTGCGCGCGTCGAGTAGAGCTACATCTTGCGGGGTGGTGATAATAACAGTGCCATTAAGTGCTACGTTCTGGCAGAGAGTCAGCTGGGCATCACTGGTGCCAGGTGGCAGGTCTACTACTAGGTAATCTAGCTCGCCCCACTCGACTTCGCGCAAAAATTGTTTGATAACGCCATCTAACATCGGTCCACGCCAGATAGTTGCTTTGTTCTCATCAACAAGAGTGCCCATAGATATTAGTCTGATACCGTGAGCGCTTTGCGAACCGACTTTTTGGTTCTCGGTCATAAAAGGTTTATCCGTTACACCTAGCATCAGGTGTACGTTTGGTCCGGTGATATCAGCATCTAATAATCCGACACGGTAACCTAACTGTGATAGTGCAATAGCAAGATTAACCGAGCAAGTGGTTTTACCAACACCACCCTTACCGCTATTAACAGCGATGATTTTGGCGATGCCAGGTACTGGTGAGCGCGGAGTGATAGTGCCGCGTGGTGCAGCTGTACCACCTATAGGTCTGTGACCGCTAGCAGGCTCTTCTTCACGTTTGGTAGTGTATACATCTAACTCTTCGAAGCCGGCAGCTTTAAGCTGAGTCTCGATTTTTTTGATTAGTTCGTTTTTTTGCGGATCAGCAGGGTTGTCTAGTAGTAGATTGAAGACTACTTTTTTGTTGCCAACCACAGAGACGTCTTTGAAGGCATTGGCTGCTAGTGCAGTGCTGATAATAGTTTTAGCTTTAGCTATTAGTGGATCCATGCGCCTTATTGTAGCGCAATCGTTACTAGCTTTGAGTGAAAACCCTATCTTCCATGCTTAAGGTTTTAATATAGAGTTCTTTGATTATTTCAAGCACGGTTTCGTCACTTTCTTCTTTGCCTAAAACCCGTAAATATTCACCTGATTTATTAACTAAACTACGAGGACTTTTTTCTTTGTCGTTTAGAGCTGCTGCTATATATTTACTTAAACGAAGTATATTACCTAGTTTGCGGCTTTCTTCATCTTTAAGTAGACTAGGGTGCTCGTGATAACGAATCACATCAGAGATTCTACTAGGAAGCTCCCAAGCCTCAACTAACTTAGCTCCAATCTCATTATGTTCTACTCCTACTAGAATTAATTCAGCAGATTTTTCATCCATGCCGCGGTTAATCATATTGTGCATCTCAGTTTGGATGCGGGGCTCTCTAAGTCCAATAATGATCTTACCCATATTGTGCATTAAGCCTGCAAAGAAAGCATAATCATGATTAGAGTAGCCAACGATGCGCGCTATGTTTTTAGCGATAAAAGCTGTTCTTAGAGAGTTTCTAAGCTCAGCAATTAGTTGTTGGTTGTTGGTTGGGCGCAAGCATTTAAGAAAACGCTTCACACAATCTACTTCGATGGCTCCTTGCACGAAGTCATAACCAAGTCTTTGAATTGATAGTTGTAATTGTTTATTGCTTATTTGTTTAGCGCGCAAATCTAATTTAATGCGAGCATGACGAATGATGTTGGCACTTAATTCTTCATCAAGAGCTAGAGTATTCACCACATCATTACTAAAAGTATCAACGTTACTAGTCATCTCTAGTAGTTTGAGCATTAAGTCAGGTCTTTTTGGTAATGATCCTGAGCTAATTGTTTCAGTGACCCAATCTTCAACTCTTTTGAGTGAACTTTTCTGTTTTACTTGTTCTATTATTCTGTCCATACAAATTACCCGTAGGGCTTAACCTAAGCGCCTTAATGGCTAATCTCGGGCTTTTATGGGCTTTCTTAATACTTTTATTAGGCTATTTTTTGTACAATAACTGCTCGGGCCTAGCCCTAATAAAGGATAAAAATGGCGAAGAAGAAGGATTATATAGTTGTTACTCTCGAATGCACAGAGGCCCGCGCGCTTGGGGTGCCACCTTCTCGCTACACTACTTTTAAAAATAAAAAGAAGCATCCAGACAAGATGGAGCGCCGCAAATACAACAAAAACATGCGTAAACATACCTTGCATCGTGAAATCAAATAGTTTTTGACTAGTCCGTTTTTACTTGAAGATATTTATAACTCTTATGAAGGGTCTTATGATTTCTCTATTAGTTCTGCGCTATTTCCGTCTCTTAGCTTAGTGGAACTTCTAGCTTTCTACGACGAAAGTACTAGGCTTAAAGTATTAGAGTCATGGCTTAGTCTTAAGCTGGAATATAGTGAGCAATTTGGTCTTAGAGCTTTACGTGAATTAATTGCATCGTCATTGCAAGTACCGCTACCATCATTACAAGCACAATCGTCCTCATTGCAAGTACCGCTACCGTCATTGCGAGCGCAGCGAAGCAATCCACTTACGGCTGATCAGATTTTAATTACTAGCGGCGCATCTGAAGCTATTTATATAGTTTTCAAAACTCTCTGTGAAAAATATTCTGACCCAGTATTTATAGTACAAAAACCTATTTATCAATCTTTGTATCAGGTGGCAGCTGATCATGGTGCGCGAATCATAGACTGGGACTGCGATGCAGCTCTTAGCGCTAAAGAGAATATTAGTAAGCTAGAAACGATTGTTAATGAGAGTTCTAATTTAACAGGTTTGGTTCTTAATAATCCTAATAATCCTTTGGGTACTCTTATCCCTGATTCTGGATTAGAGCTAATTGCTAATTTGCTCGAACAGCGTAGAGTCCAGGGTGATCCAGCGTTGTTGATTGTAGATGAGGTTTTTAGAGCAAGCTCACTAGTGCCAGTTTCAACGGCTCTAGAGTTTGATGCCGCTTCAATAGTTATTTCTGATATGAGCAAAGCTTATAGTTTGCCAGGTTTGCGTATAGGTTATATCGCAAGTCGCGACACTAACTTGCTTGCAGCTTGTTCTAGTCTTAAGAATTATTTATCTCTGCGTAGCAGCACTTTATCTGAGCTTATTGCTTGTTCTGCTCTAGAGCATGCAGAGGCCATTACTAGTCGTAATCGTAAAATTGCTGCCACTAATTTAGAGACTTTAGTAGAGCAAGGCATCGAATTAGATATTCATCCTGACTATATTGCTGGACCTGTTCTGTTCCCGCGCTTGCGGCTTAAAGTCAATGATGAAAAATGTTTTGTGCTGAATGGTTCAGTTTTTGGTAGCGATTATTCTGATCGTATTCGTATGGGTTTAGGATTAGAACCAGGGGAATTGAAACGAGTTTTAGCTCTTGTCATCGCGAGCCCGGAGGGCGAAGCAATCCATGACAGCAGAGCTTTGCTAAAATACTAACTATGTCTAAAACCACCAAAGAGCCAGCTTTAAGACCGGACTATGAGCTTAAGCATGAGCATGGAGCTAATTACCATATACTCTCTGAACCTGTGGCGCTTACATTGCTTGCACGTTTGTCGCAGCCAGCTACAGTACAACCAGAAATTAGTTATTTAGTGCGCGAACTTTATGCACGTTTAATTCATGAAGTTGTAGCGCGCGAATTCCCTTGCATAGAACTTAGTGTTGCTACTCGCATGGCTGAGTATGAACCTGAGCGCGGCATTTGGACTGGTACTACTATTGATGCTAATACTAGAGCCGTTACTGTTAACATCGCTCGCGCTGGTTCACTACCTAGTCAAGTTTGTTTCGAGTTTCTTAACCGAGTGCTTAAACCAGAATTAGTACGCCAAGATCATGTGGTGATGGCACGTACTACTGATGCTGAGCAGCACGTAACAGGTGCGCGTTTCGGTGATAGTAAGATCGGTGGGGATGTTGATAACGCGATATTGCTATTCCCGGATCCAATGGGTGCAACCGGTTCATCATTAGTAGAAGCAGTTAATCATTATCGTAGTTACGGTAAACCACGCAAAATTATTGCGCTTAATCTTATTATTACTCCGGAGTACTTGCAGGCACTTAAAGCTAAGCAGCCTGATGTTATAGTCTATGCTCTTCGCTTAGACAAAGGTTTAAGTCCAGTTCAGTATATTATTCCTGGAGCTGGGGG
>CAYUFH010000099.1:0-3910 GCA_964444015.1 uncultured Gammaproteobacteria bacterium
AATTTTATAGATGCGGTTTGTCCGTTAGTAACTAAAGTGCATAATGAGATTTCGCGAGCGATTGCTGAAGGTAAGCGAGTGATTTATATCGGGCATCGCGGACACCAAGAGGTATTGGGGGCGATGGGATACGCTGGTCATCGCGAGGAGCGTAGCGACGCAGCGATCTATAATGGGATTGCTTCGCCTTCGGCTCGCAATGACGGACAATGCGACGACGGTACTAAAGCTAGCCGTGATGAGCAGTTTAAGCCTCAGCAAAATATTTATTTGGTGGAAACTGTCGCTGATGTAGAGCGATTGGTGCCGGTGCTCGCTAATGAGCGCTTAGTAGTGGCGACTCAAACGACATTGTCCCTCGATGATACGGCAGCTATAGTTGAGAAACTTAAATCAGCTTTTAGTGATATAGAATTTCCGCGCTCAGATGATATTTGCTATGCTACGCAGAATCGCCAAGATGCAGTGAAGGAGCTCGTTAGAGTTGCTGACCATATATTAATTATAGGTAGTACTAACTCGTCTAATACTATGCGTTTATTAGAGTTAGCTCAAAAATCAGGAGTAAGTGCTGAGTTGGTTCCTAATCCAGATGAGTATCAGCCAGGTGCTGAGCTTGACGCTAAAACTATAGGCATTAGCTCAGGAGCCAGTGCGCCTGAGGTTTTGGTTGAAACTCTTATTGCTAAATTAAGTGGTTTAGAAACTAAGATTGAAACTCTTAATATCAAAGAAGAGAAGATTACTTTCCCATTGCCAATAGGCTTGCGTTAGTTGTTGAATTTAAACTCTATTACATCTCCGTCGGCAACCACGTATTCTTTGCCTTCCTGACGAGCTTTGCCTTGGTCGCGAGCCGCTGCGCGCGAGCCGCAAGCAACGAAATCTTGGTAACCAATAACTTCAGCTTTGATGAATCCTTTCTCGAAATCAGTATGGATGACTCCGGCAGCAGCAGGTGCTTTGTCGCCGTCATGTATAGTCCAGGCACGAACTTCTTTCTCGCCAGCAGTTAAATAGGTGCGTAAGCCGAGTAAATCGTAAACAGCACGAATTAAACTATTCAAGCCGGTTTCAGTAACACCCATCTCAGCGAGGAACTCGGTTTTTTCTTCTGGGCTCATGCCGATTAATTGTTCTTCAGCTGCAGCACAGACCACCACCACGCCGGCGCCTTCACTTTTAGCGTAAGCACGTACAGCCTCGACGAAACTATTAGTCCCGCTAGCCATATCAGCCTCGGCGACGTTAGCGGCATAAACAATAGGTTTAAGAGTAATTAAGCCAAAAGATTTGATAAGGAATTTTTCTTCAGCGCTGAGTCCAGCTGCGCGCGCGCCTTTGCCTTCTTCTAGCAAGGGTTGGATTTTAGCCATAATTGCATCGATCACGGCTGCTTCTTTATCCCCGCCGCGTAATTTTTTACCATTGCGCTCGCGAGCTTTTTGTACTTGCTCGAGATCAGAGAGAGCAAGCTCGGTATTAATTAGTTCTATATCTGAGATAGGATCGATTTTGCCGGCGACGTGGATAATATTGCCATCCTCGAAACACCTAACGACTTGCACGATTACATCGGTCTCACGAATATGCGCTAAGAACTTATTACCTAAGCCTTCACCTTTACTGGCGCCAGCAACCAAACCTGCAATATCAACGAATTCAATAGCAGCAGGCACAGTGACTTGAGTACCCACTAGTTTTTGGAGAACTTGCAAGCGCGAATCTGGTACGTTAACGATAGCGTTATTCGGCTCAATAGTACAAAACGGATAATTTGCTGCCTGTGCGCCATGATTATCACTTAGCGCGTTGAAGAGAGTTGATTTGCCTACATTAGGTAGTCCGACGATTCCAGCTTTTAACATCACTGCGAATTATATCAAGACTTGGCCTTGATTACTGATCGCATAAACTTTAATAAACTATTCGTTGCTTGCGCTAGCCTGGAAGGAATCTTCGCTAGGAGCAATTGGTTCAGCCGTAATACTAGGTTCACCAATGGTCATTTCTGGTATCAGTAAGCCTCCAGCACTAGGTTCTGTAACAGTGCTTAAAGCTAGGCTTGGTTCAGCTGGAGCTAGTGGGGAGCTTTCTAGACTGACCGGCTCGCTACTAATATATTTCATTTCAGGCTCAATAGGCATAGCTATTGTAACTGCCATGGGCTCAGTAATTTGGGGTTCTTGAATTTCAGTGCTAGTACTCTCTTCCGCGCGTGCAGCTACAGGCACCAGCAGAAGTAAGCTAAGCAAAAATAAGAACTTAGTCATAGCTCCAATATACCCCTAGTTCTAGTGATCGAAACTAGGTTAGCTAGATTGCCTTGCTTCTACCGTAATATCGCAAGATTAGGACCGGTGATTTGAACCTTAGGATTTTTCTTTGCTAAATCAGGACAGTTAAGTGTAATTTCATCACCGATATCACCAGCACCCAGGGCTTTGCATTTAAATTCGAGTTTAATTAGACTACTTTCGCTAACCATGGTTACAGGATCACCTAGGCTAATTAGTTTAGAAGATTTGAAAGCATTAATTTTAATAGTCTCACCTTTATTGATGCGATGATTAGTGATTTTGCTACGCAAGGTTTCTATACTAATTTTATTAGCATCAACGACTAGTTGAGTATCGCTAGGCATTACTTTTAGTCGTTCGCGATGAACAGCAATGATGGGGCTACCGGCATTGATATCAGCATCGGCAACCCAAGCATCCATTTGTGACCAAACCCTAAGATTGATACGCAGCTGCTCGACGGGGTTACGGCTGCTAGCTGTTATAGTACGCAGATGCTGGCGTGAGCTTGGCACTAAGCCAGAGAAGTCAATAGCGGCTTCAGGGCTCTTGCCCAAATAGTCATTCATTGCTAGAGGACTTATTTCGTAGCTATAAAGTTTGGGATCAAGATTGGCAGCTAAATATTTTTCTAGTTTAGTGTTGAGATTTACCCAATATGGATTTTCAGCAGATTGAACAGGTAGCTTGAAGCAATACCAAGCCAAGCCCAAAGCAATAGACCACATTAGTGAGATGCGTAAAAAACTACGAAATAATATTATTAGCTTGTCTAAGCATTTCATCAGAAGCTTTAATAACGTTGCTGTTGGCTTCATAGGCTCTTTGAGCGCTGATCATGCTGACTATCTCTTCTACTACTTTGACGTTACTTTGCTCAAGGAAACCTTGGCGTAGTTGTCCGTAGCCTTCAGACATTGGATTGGCTTCTACTGCTGATCCACTAGCTAAAGTTTGTTTGTAGAGATTGTCAGAGGCTTCGAGCAACCCTGCTGGATTGACGAAACGCGCTAATCTTATTGTGCCCACTTGATCTTGCTTAGTGCTGTCGCTACCGCGGGTTACTTGCACTAGTCCATCTGGACTAATAGATATGTCTTTCACATCAGTACCAAGACTAATAGAAGGATAGAGAGCATAACCTTGAGTGGTTACTATATTGCCGCTTTGTCCGTCTATCTGGAAATTACCAGAACGAGTATAAGCAATATTGCCATCTGGCATTTGTACTTGGAAGAAGCCATCACCTTCAACAGCTAGATCAAGATCATTGCTGGTGTTATTAAGGCTACCCATAGCAAAAGATTTAGCGGTAGAAGAAAGCTCCACACCTAAGCCTACTTGCACGCCTGTCGGGCTGATGCTGCCATCAGAAAGTTTTGCGCCCGGCATTCTTAATACTTGACTGAATAAGGTGCTGAAATGTGCAGAAGATTTTTTATAGCCGGGAGTGTTGATGTTGGCAAGGTTGTTCGATATTACATCGATATTAGTTTGCTGTGCCATCATACCGGTTGCAGCTGTATTTAGAGAACGATCCATATACCCAATATGCCTGATTTAGAGCCCTTCTAACTAAGCTGGGGGGCTTATATTTAGTGGGTTGTAGG
>CAYUFH010000100.1:0-2002 GCA_964444015.1 uncultured Gammaproteobacteria bacterium
TGCCTAAAACCCTTACTATTATTGGCTCTACAGGCTCCATAGGAACCCAGACCTTAGATATAGTAAGAGCACGCCAGGGTACTAAGAACGCTATCGAAGTAATAGCACTAGCAGCTGGATCCAAATTAGAGCTACTAGTAGATCAAATCAAAGAGTTTAAACCGCGCTATGTCTCTATCAATAATAAAGAGCATAGAAGCACGCTTAAAGAATTATTTCCGCAGCTAGAAGTTTTAGATAGCATAGTAGAGATAGCTAAACTAGATGTAGATGTATTTCTTAGTGCCATAGTAGGGATAGCTGGACTAGAGGCTAACCTTACAGCGATGCAACATGCACGCAGAGTTGCTGTAGCCAATAAAGAAACCTTAGTAGCAGCTGGACACCTAGTTAACGAATACCAGGATCGTTATGGCTCAGAACTTATACCTGTAGATAGCGAGCATGTAGCTATAGCCCAAGCCTTAATGGCAGCTTCAGAGAAAACCGATAAACTATATCAGTATAATGATATAGTTGACCATATTATCCTGACATCTTCAGGTGGCCCCTTCCGTAATACAGCAGCAGATCAATTCAAGCACATCACGGTAGAGCAAGCTCTCAAACACCCGACTTGGGTGATGGGACCTAAGATTACCATCGACTGCAGCACCTTAATGAATAAGGGTTTAGAAGTAATAGAAGCGCAGCAACTATTCAGGCTCAGCTATGACAAAATCAAAATTATTATCCACCCACAATCTATAGTGCATGGAGCTGTGTATTTTAGAGATGGTAATATGATCGCGCAGCTAGCACCGCCTGATATGCGCATACCGATACAATTTGCTATTGATTATCCCCAACGCAACACCCGTCATCCTGAGCAGTCACACTCCTTGAATAACAATAATTCAACACACTTGTCATTGCGAGCCGAAGGCGAAGCAATCCAGCAACTAGATTTATGCAAGCTAGCTAAACTAGATTTCCATGAGCCAGATCGACTGAAGTTCCCAGCCCTAGATCTTGCTTATAACGCTGGACGCTTAGGACATTCATATCCAACTGTACTTAATTCAGCGAACGAAGCAGCAGTAGCGATGTTTCTCAATAAAGAAATTCGTTTCGATGAGATAACTAAACTAGTAGAAATGGCTTTAGAGAATCACAATATAATAAAATCTCCTGGGCTAGAGGAGATACTAGAATTAGATAAAACTGTCAAGGCTCAAACCCAAGAAAATTCAGCTAAAACTAGCTAAAGACAAGGCTTTTAGGGCTTGCTATAATTACTATAGTTGCCTAAACCTAAGTTTAAAATCCCAATAGCCAAATTGCTGATCATTGCGATGCTAATTAGCTTCCTTTTGACTTCACTTTTGCCGCTTTGGGCAGCAGATCCTCAATCTATGCTTAGCGATATTACTCGCCGCAAGCAAACTATCTCTGAAAAACTTAAAGAAGCCAGGCTTAAAGAAGCTGCAGCCAATACTAAACTTAGAGAAATACAACGCAAATTATCACAAGCTCAAACTAGCTTAGATGCTAACCGCAGGCACCTTAATATCACTCAAGATGCCTGCAATAAGACCCGTAGTCGTCTTGGTGAGCTTACAGTGCAGAAACAAGAACTTGAAACAGAAGCCGAAGGTCGCATAGTATCTATCTACAAACAACAACGACTTAAGATGATAGATGGCTTATTAAACTCACCTAATATTACTGATTTTCTTGATCACGTATACTATCAAAAACGAGTTATAGAGTTCGATAGAGCCGTGCTTACAGCACTCATAGATCAGTCTGAAAGCATACGCAAATACAACGAAACACTTAAACGCGAAGCTGTTAAAATCGCTCAAATCAACCAGCAACTTAGTGCTAACGCACAAGTAATTTCTCAAGAACGTAACGCCCAAAAACAAGTAGTAAGTCAGCTCGCTCAAGAGCGCGCACTATACGAGAGTTCAGAAAGACAGTTAGAACAAGAATCAGTAAAACTAATGTATAAGATCAC
>CAYUFH010000100.1:2102-3903 GCA_964444015.1 uncultured Gammaproteobacteria bacterium
GCCAAAGGCTATAGTTCACTCTATGCACACCTTTCAGGCACTGCTGTAAGTGTAGGAGAGAGGGTTAAACAAGGCGATACAGTGGGCTACGAAGGTGACACTGGTTACGCCACAGGTCCTCACTTGCATTTCGAGATCCGCAACCAAGGTCGCCCACAGAACCCAGTAAATTATTTAGGCAATGGCTAAAAAACCAATATCATTTAAAGGTCTCGCTAATTTCGTTTTTACAGCGCTAATACTCTTACTACTATGGAAAGTTGCCAAGATAGACTTTCATAAGTTTATAGATGAGCTGAACCATGTCGACCCCTATTGGTTTAGCATTGCATTGTTTTTTTACTTGATACAAATCTTCAGCAACACCTATCGCTGGCAAATATTACTAAAAGTACTTGATTACAAGCTTAGCTACTGGCACGCTCTGCAATTATATTTCGAAGGGACCTTTAGTAATTGCTTCCTACCTATCAATGTCGCTGGTGATGCGCTGCGCGCCTACAAACTAGGGCGCGAACACAACGACTGGATGAGAGCAGCGAGCACTGTACTTATAGAGCGCATACTGGGTTTTACCATGATGCTTACACTAATACCAGTAGGTTTAGTTTGCTTGCATCTCAGCGCTCAGCGGGATCTAGTACCCATGGGCTTACAGTACTCACTACTAATAGCTTTTTTGATGATGCCAATTGGCTATCTTAGTTATGCACTATGGTCGCGCATACCTATAGCTTTCATCGCTAAACTAAAATACTCCATAGAAGTTTACGCTAAACATCTGAGCAGCATCTTCAAGATGCTAACCTGGACGGTTATTACACATGGATTTCTTATCGCTGGTAATATTTGCGTAGCACTATCACTTGGTGTAGGCTTAGACACTATTCCGTTTTGGTACTGGCTATTACTAGTACCAGCAGCTTCGGTAGCTGGTTTCGCTGTACCTTCAGTAAAAGGGCTCGGAGCTAAAGAAGCGACCTATGTTTACATTCTAGGTTTTATAGGTATTAGCCCTGACACCGCACTAGCTATAGCAGTAGTAGCCTTCAGTGCTTATATGATCACCAGCGTGCCTGGCATAACTATAATTTGGACTCATGGGGTCTCTAAGAAAATAGACCCATCCACAGAGAGTGACTAAACAGTCATTGCGAGCGAAGCGAATCAACCCCTCACTAACAGAAATTACGCTGCAACTGGCACTACTGACACATACTTGCGATCAGCTTTATCTATAAACTTAACCACGCCATCAGCAACTGCATATAAAGTATCATCGGTACCACGTTTAACGTTCTTACCTGGGTGGAACTTAGTGCCACGCTGTCTAACTAAAATATTACCGATAATCACAGCTTGACCTGCATATCTTTTAACGCCTAGACGCTTCGCTTTCGAGTCGCGCCCGTTCTTAGTACTACCTACACCTTTTTTCGATGCCATAAATCTTTACCTCTACGCTGTGATCTTCTCGATCTTAATACGACTAAACTCTTGTCTATGTCCTTGCTTGCGACGATAGCCTTTTTTACGCTTCATCTTATATACGATAACTTTTTTGTCTTTACCAGACTTCATTACTGTAGCTTTGATGCTAGCGCCAGCAACAGTAGGTTGACCGATCTTCGGTGCACCTTCGCCAGCCAATAATAGGACTTGATCTAAATTAAGTTCAGCACCATCCTCAAGATTTAACTGATCTACATCTAAATAACGGCCCTCAGTGACCTTATATTGCTTACCTGCTATTTCAACTATCGCGTACATAACGAGGGTTAATGATAGCATTTTGAGGCTA
>CAYUFH010000101.1:0-3892 GCA_964444015.1 uncultured Gammaproteobacteria bacterium
CGCGGATAGAAATCAGTATAGAAATAACCGATAAGCTCACTAGTCACAGCATCGCAAATCTCATAGACTTCGACATCGCTGTGCCAGACCTGAACCTCTGGATTAGAACTGCGACCGATACGTATCCCAAATAACCTCTCAGTAATAGCAAACATACCTTTAATAGTGCTGCTGAGCTCGAAATATTGTTTGATTAGATTGCTATCTAAATCATATTTAGCTTTGCGCAATTTATCAGCGAGGTAATCTCTATCCCAAGGATAAATTTTCTCTAGATTTTTCTCGGTATTAACATAGCCGATTTCTTTTTGGAATTTAACTAGTTCAGCATATTCGCGCGCAGCTAGAGGTTTAACTGCAACAGCAATGCGCTCTAAGAATGTGTATACGGCAGCAGGTCTCTCAGCCATCTTGGTGCAAAGTGAATACTCAGCGTAGTTATTAAAGCCAACTAGTTTAGCTTTGCGAGTTTTTGCGTTGAAGATTTTAGAGATTAGCTCGGAATTATTACGTTCAGGGTGCTTGTTAGGACTGGCTTTGGATAGATATTCGATGTAAAGCTGTTTGCGCAGAGCGCCATTATCTGCAAATTTCATAAAAGGACCATATGAAGGATAATCAAGGGTAAATAACCAACCCTTAAGGTTCTTTTCGGCAGCAGCATGTTGAGCACCTTCGATAATATCTGGTGGTAAGCCTGATAGATCATTGGTGTTTTCGATTAATAGTTCGAATTTAGAATCAGTAACATTATCTGAGAACTTCTGAGTTAGTTGAGCCAGCTCTAGATTTAGGCGTTTGAATTCTTCTTTGGCTTCACCTTCAAGCTCAGCACCAGAGAGCTTTAGGTCTTTAAGAGTGTCTTGATGGTATCTTAGATATTCGCCTTTAAGTGCTTTAGCATCTGGACTAGCATCATAAGCTTTGATTAGTTTATAGACTCTTTCGTCGAGCGAATAATCGTTATAGAACTCTACTACTATGTTACGCGCTTCTTCGGCAGCATCACGTATATCTTTAGAACCAACCAAAGAGAGCATATTTTCTATTGGTGTCCAAACTTTATCTATAGTTTCTTCTAGTTCTATAAATGCTCGGTGAACATTATCGAAGCTTAAAATCTCTTTGGGTTTGAGTATTTCTTCTAGTTCAATCTTAGCTTTAGCTATTACTTCTTTGACTGCTGGAATAATATGCTCGGCGCGTATTTCAGCGTAGGCGGCGAAGTCGGAATTATTAAGTAGAGGGTTGTTCATCAATTACTATTATATGGGATTAAGAATAAGATTCTCCAAGTGTCGGAAAGTCCCCGCCCTGGACATCATTAATATAAGTCTTCACCGCCTGAACAGTCTCATCGTATTGCTGAGCATATCTGCGTAAAAACTTCGGATTAATCAAGTTATAGCGACCGAGCATATCATCAGTAACTAAAACTTGTCCTGTAGTGTAAGGTCCAGAACCGATGCCGACAGTAGATACATTCAAGGCAGCTGTGATATCACGAGCAATTTCATAAGGCACCATCTCTAAGACCATGCTCTCTACGCCAGCTTCTACTAGTGCCTTGGCGTCACGCATTAGTGCATCAGCATCACGAATAATTTTGGATTTAGCGAAAAGTTCTATATCTTGTGGTGTGTAACCTATATGTCCCATCACGCGCACGCCTTCAGTACGCAAGCGGCGTATTAATTCTAAACTTTGCGGGCGAGCGTTTTCGATTTTGATAATATCGGCGCCAGCTGCTATAAAACGCTGGCAATGATTTATCGTCTCTGTCATCGCGAGCCGCGTAGCGGCGTGGCGATCCATTATTGCCGCATATGGTAAATCTGCAATAATCAACGGCTTATGGATTGCTTCGCCTTCGGCTCGCAATGACCGACTGTTCACTCCGCGTGCTACTGCTGCCGTGCACATTAGCATCTCATCGACACTAACTAGCGTAGTGTTCTCATAACCTAGTGCCACCATCGCCAGACTATCACCGACTAGTATCATGTCTACGCCAGCTGCCTCAAGGGCTCTAGCGGTATTGAAGTCATAAGCGGTAAGCAGGGTGAGAGCTTTAGTCATAGACGATGACCTAGTTTGTCTTTTTTGCTACTAAGGTAACGCTCAGAATATTTAGTGGGCTCAGCGCGAATCGGCTCGCAGCTAGTAATCTCTAGTCCATAACCTTCTATTGCTGTGATTTTCTTAGGGTTATTAGTTAGTATGCGAATTTTACTTAAGCCAAGATCAGTTAGTATCTGTGCGCCTACTCCGAAATTACGCAAATCTGAACTAAAGCCTAATAATCGGTCTGCTTCTAGAGTGTCGTAGCCTTCGTCTTGTAATTTATAAGCTTTAAGCTGGTTGACTATACCTAGTCCGCGACCTTCGTCACGCAGGTATACTAGTACACCTACACCTTCTGTAACTATCTGTCTGAGAGCCATACGTAGCTGCTCGCCATCATCACTTCTAAGACTGCCGAAAAGATCACTAACTAAGCAAGCGCTATGAACGCGCACTAATATAGATTTATTTTCGCTAATTGCAGTATTGAGATCACCTTTAACTAAAGCTATATGTTCGTTGCCTGAAAGCGTATCTTTATAACCGTAGACACTAAAATCCTCAGAGTATTTGTTGGGTAATGCCACATCTACCATGCGATGCACGAAACGTTCATGTCTGAGCCTGTGAGCGACTAGATCTACTATATTGATGATTTTTAGATTGTGCTGGTGCGCAAGTTTCATTAAGTCAGCTAAAGTCGCTAACTCACCATCGTCTCTAAGGATAGAACATAGTACTGAAGCAGCTTTGAGTCCAGCAAGTTTAGCCATGTCGGTAGCGGCTTCAGCTTGTCCGACGCGTTTAAGTACGCCACCGTCAGCTGCGTGTAGCGGGAATATATGTCCTGGTCTTCTTAGATCGCTAGCTTTAGCGTCGTTAGCTACAGCGACTTGAATAGTAGTCGCTCTATCTTGCGCGCTAATACCGGTAGTAACGCCGAACTTAAGATCGGCATCTATGCTTACAGTAAAACTCTCACCGTTAGGATTTGAGTTTTCACTCATCTCGCTTAGTTCAAGTTTTTTAATGTACTCAGAATCTAGAGCTAGGCAAATCAAACCCCTAGCTTTAGTTGCCATAAAATTAATTTGTTCAGCCGCTACGGTTTCAGCTAGAGCGAGCACAAATCCGCGCGATTCTGGGGATTTGTCTTCGGCAACCACGACTAGCTCAGCGGCCCTTAGGGCAACTATGGCTTCACTGATACTGTTGAAAACGTGACTCACTATTATGAAAGTATAAAACACAAGCTAGTAGTGTTATCTTGGGTAGGAGGACTGTTAATTAAGCATTTTTATTATAACTAAAGCCTTAACGGTTCTGAGTGGATTGCTTCGCTTCGCTTGCAGTGACGGGCTCTAGCGTAATGGCAAAAGGTATCAAGTGATACAATTGTCAAGAATATGTCAAGCGCGACCGAGCTTAATAAGAATAACAACACCAGACCGGATATAGCTAAAGATGCAAGGGCTAGTAAATCTGGCACCCTAGATAAAGTTGGCATGGAAGGCATAGAGCAGCCAATATTAGTACGCGGTGCTAATGGCAAGCTTAACCAAATTCCAGCACAAATTGATTTATTCGTTAGTCTTGATGACCCGCACGCTAAAGGCATACATATGTCACGCCTTTACGCTGCAGCCAAAGAACATTTAACTGATACTGAGCTAACTATGGAGACCTTGATGAATCTCATCGCAGCTCTACTTAAGTCCCATGAGTCTTTAAGTTATTCAGCGGCAGCGAAGGTAAGTTTTGAATATATGCTTGAAAGACCATCACTTAAGAGTGGTCAAAAAGGTTTTAGATTCTACCCAACAAGCCT
>CAYUFH010000102.1:0-3840 GCA_964444015.1 uncultured Gammaproteobacteria bacterium
GCCTAGCATCTGGGAGCTTTTCGGATAGGCTCTAAGGCTTGTAAGGAGACTGTAACTGATAGACTTGTTACGAAACATGAGTCAAGTTAGCTTTAATTATCAAGCCATACTTTCTCAATTAACAGAGCACAGAGTAAGTATTGTTGCTATGACCAAATATGCTAGTGATGAGCAGATTCAGGAGCTTTATGATTTGGGGCTTAGAGATTTTGCTGAGAACTATGTACAGGCAGCCTTGGAGCGGATAAATAGGTGTGGAACTAGTATGCCAGAAGCTCGTTGGCATTTTTGCGGACATTTACAGAAAAACAAAATCAATAAAATTCTAGCTAAATTTTATTTAATACAGTCCATAGATTCTTTGGAGCTTGCAAAGCTAATCTCAAAGCGCTGTCTAGAGTTGGGGCTGAGACAATCCGTCTTATTGCAAGTGAATATTAGCGGAGAGCTTAGTAAAACAGGTTTCAGCTTAGAGCAAATAAAGAAAGACTATAATGAGATTTTGGGTCTAGCAGGCTTGAAAGTCAGAGGTCTTATGACTATGGCAGCTTTTTGTTCTAAACCTGCTCAAGAGACAGAAGAGGTTTTTCGGCAAGTTCGGGAACTAAAGTTTCAGCTAGAGGAAAGCTACCAATATCCGCTTACAGAACTATCTATGGGTATGTCTAATGATTACCACTTGGCGATTAAGCAAGCTGCGACTATGCTTAGGTTAGGTAGAGTTCTTTTTGGGGAGAAACTCTTGAAAATTTAGTTTGGGCCATGGCCAAAATTAAGTTTTTGTAGTTAAATAAAACTGAAGTGAACGCACATAACAGAGATTTAGATTTTCAAAGATTCTGGCTTGGCCCAGAAGAAAATAAACTTGTTGAGGGCTTTGATGGTCTCTATAAAATCGGAGATACTTATGCTATCCCTAACCCTACTCCGGTTATTAAGCAAAAATTAGAGAAACTCCAAGAGAAAAATTCTAGAAAAGGTGATAGTTTAAGTGTAGAAACAGCTATGAGTAATATATTTGGTAAGTTTGGTTTCGGTGGACAAAAAGAAGGACATTTTGCTGGTGAGCCTGCAGATTTTTTTGCTCCTCCGAAAGTCTCTCCTGAAGAGTCGATTCGTTCTCCTCTACAAGTTATTAGCAATACTGCGGCAGTGAATATTGTGGTCGTAGAGCCTAGGTCTTTTGATGAGGCTGTTGAGATAGTTAATCATCTCAAGCAGCGTAAATCGGTCATTGTTAATTTACAACAATTAGACCCAGAGACTTCTATGCGAGTTTTGGATTTTGTTAGTGGTGCTACTTATGCCATGGATGGCACTCAGGAACGGGTTGGCAATGGGGTTTTTATTTTTGCTTCAGTCAATTGTCGTGTTGAGTCTGAGAGTGAAGGCACTAGAGCTTATAAAGATTTGTTTGCCAAGACTTTTGGTGTTTAGTCTGCTCGCTGCCTCACGCCGCATCTACGCCGTGATCCTAGCTCGCTTGCGCTCGCTGTCTAATTAAGTTCAGAGCGAATATATTGTTGTCCAAAAATTTTGCGTATATAACCTTTACTGACTAATTTACTAAGTTCGCTAGATAGCTCACCTATATTGCGATTGCTGACTTGCAATAAACGATCTAAGCTAATGGGCTCAGGGCCTATAAATTCTAAGATTTCGCTGGATAAAGAGGGTGTTGTAGAGAAGGTCTTGTTTGTCCCTCTAGGATTGAGTTTGAGACTATTAGCCCAGAGTTTACTTGAAAATATTGGTTGAGCAAGCTCTCCATTAATTAAATTAAGATTACCGACAAGATTTGGTTTTGTAATATCTCCTGTCATAGCATAGATTGATCTATTGAGTAGCCGACTATATTCTACAGTAATAAGAGCACCGCTATTGCAAGGTGCTTCTACGACGACTGTTGCGAAACTCAGAGCGCTTATAATACGATTCCTATCTCTGAATGTCCATTTTTGAGCTGGGTAATAAGGTTCGTATTCAGAGACTAATAAACCATCTTGTTCTAGGATCTTGTGGTAGAGAGGATTAGAGCAAAGGTCTGTAGTAAGTAGCCCAGCACCTAGAACCGCAATAGTAGGTAGAGCCAAACTAAGAGCGGCATAGTGAGCAGCACTATCTATTCCAAAAGCCATACCACTAACAATGTTTGCTTCATAGTTAGATAGAGCGTGAACCAGCATCTCCGTGCAAGTTTTACCGTAGATGGAAGCTCGCCTAGTTCCAACTATAGAGATATTGCGATCTATCTGTTGCAGCAGTTTGATATTACCTTTGCAGTAGAGGCGTGCTGGTTTTATCGCAAGTTGTTTTAGGCTCTTAGGGTAGTCTGGACTAGATAGAGGAATCTCCACTATTTGCTCTAGCTTGAGCTTGGGGGGCGTTTCTTCGCTTGACTTCATGAAAAGGATTTTAGCAAGCGCATCTCTCTAAGTTGTATTTCTCAACCATTTGATGGATAGCCTTGGCTTTTTAGACAGGGAACAGCATATATGAAGGTAATTTTTATGGAAAGACTCGCTCGTCTTCTAGTGTTTTCTCTGCTCTTGCTATGTTTTCAACAACTAGCATTGGCCACTTATGACCCAACCAAAAAACCACATGCATTAACAGCTAATGGTGGTTCAGTACTGGATGTGGTTTTTGTTGATTCTTCTGCGAATGTTGGGGTGGGCGATACGACTCCTAGTGCAAAACTTCATGTTAATGGAACTATTATGATAGAAGGCGGAAACCCCGGTGCTAACAAGATCCTAAGCTCTGATGCTAGTGGTCTTGCTTCATGGGTTGTGCCTACTAGTCTTGGTATTGATATTGCAACAGATACGGATCCAGATTTAAGTGCGAATTTGGATGTTAATGGTTTCGCTTTAGTGAGTGATACTGGCTCTGTGAGTTTCGATAATGACCATATCATTACGACAGGCCACATTAATGGAGATTCTTTGAATGTGGGTGGCGGCTATGGTTCTACGGGAGTGAGTATCAGTGCGGCTGGTGCGATACAGTCTAACAGCAACCTCACTATTGATGGTACTTCTACGCTAACTGGTGCTGTTACTGCTAGTAGCAGTGTGGCAGCAGACTCGGTAGCAGTAGGTGGTGGTTACGGTTCTACAGGAGTTAGTATCAGCAACGCAGGTGTTCTACAGGTAGACGGTGCTACTACTCTGGCTAGTACTTTAGCTGTAACAGGCGCTACAACCCTGTCTAGCACTCTATCTGCAGGTGCAACTACAACTACATCACTAAATAACAGTGATGGCAATATAACTAATGTAGGGGATATAGCCCTAGATTCTTTAACTTCAGATGCTGGAACTACTATTCTGATTACTCTAGGTACAGATGCAGGTGATGATCTACTAGTGAATGGTAATACCTTAGTAGTAGAAGGTGATAATAGCCAAGTAGGTATTAATGATGCCACACCAGATTATCTATTAGATGTGAACGGTACTCTAGGAGTGGCTGGTACAGCGACTTTCGTGGGTTCTCTCACTAGTGATTCTTTAGCAGTAGGTGGCGGCTATGGTTCTACTGGAGTTAGTATCAGTAACGCAGGAGCTATCCAAGCTAATAGCAACCTCACTGTTGATGGTACTTCTACGCTAACAGGTGCTGTTACTATGAGCAGTACTGCAGATATTACTGGTAACACTACTATTGGTGGCGGTTACGGATCTACTGGTGTAACTATAAGTTCAGCAGGAGCCATTCAAGCTAATAGCAACCTCACTGTGGATGGTACTATTACTGCTGCTGGTACTACTGTCTCTAGCTTGGATGTCAGTGATGGCAATATAACTAATGTAGGCAATATAGCCTTAGATTCTT
>CAYUFH010000103.1:0-3733 GCA_964444015.1 uncultured Gammaproteobacteria bacterium
CAGATTCCATCTCACACCTAAATGCTTGGGTGCATAAATTCAACTCCAATCTCTATGCCACTCTATTCAACACTTACCGTTACAATATCGTAGCAGCTGATGGCGTGGATAATAATTGGTTTATAGGGCTAAATTTAACTGTGTATTTCTAGTGGGTAGTACTCGACGATGCTGCCACAATCTTAGGCACAGTAATAATAACGGTTTCACCTTCAGTCTGCAGGTCTAAACCAGTACTATCGCCGGCTTGAGGCAAAAATACACTTTTAGCGAAGGCGCTATAACTAGCTGATTTACCATTAGCTGTTTGTGTTTCAGTTTTTTGCTCAGCTTTAATTTTTAAAGTTTTATTCTCTAACTGTATGTCTAAACTATTTTGATCAAGATTAGCCAAAGTCATTTTGACTGTGTATTTAGTTTCATCTTCAGTGGTTTCGACATTAGGGCTTGAAAAAGATACCACTGTGGCATTTTTCATCATGTCTTCTTGACTCTTGCGCATAGACTCTCGTATCTGCGCGAACTGCTGATCCATCTGAGCGAAATGCTCATGAATAGAAGCGAAAGGATCTGTGTATGCTAAAGATGCTGGGCTACTTATGATATATAAGCCCAGTAACAAAATGAACGAAAGTAGTTTAAGACTAACGATCATAGAGTGAATATAGAACTATTATACCCAAATTTTTGCTATTTTAAACCTGGGCTAAATCGGCTATCAGAGCGAGTTTTCACGATTTAATTTTTGGATAATATTATTTGTTCCAGCCGCTTACTTGCTGCCTTAGCAGCAACCAAAACTCCATCGTGTCCAAGCTCATCAGTCTTACCGTAGACATTAGTTATCACACTAACTGCGCGCACTGTAATTCCAGCAGCCACAGCAGTCTCTATCTCAGGCACAGTAGACATGCCAACGGCATCAGCACCCATGGACCTAAATAAATTCACCTCAGTGTTAGTCTCGTAGCTAGGTCCGTGGAAACCAACATATACTCCTTGCTTGAGCCCGGCGATAGTTTCAGTTTTAAATTTAGTGGGTTTACTAAGTAGCTGAGTGATGTTCCCGCGCTCGCGCCCTGGGCGCATAAAATCCAGATAGCCAGTGATTTGCATCAAATCACCAACATTAAACTTAGGATTAAGTCCTCCAGCAGCATTAGTAATAAACAAATCTCTGATACCTTGATCAATTAAATATTGAGTAGGGACGCAAGCTTGCTGCCAAGTATTACCCTCATAAAGATGCACACGCCCACGCATCAACCAAATCTCGGACTCGCCTAAATCATATTTCTCAAGAAGACCTTTATGACCCTTCACCGTGGAGCGCGGGAATCCAGGGATCTCAGCATAGCTAATACTGGCATAAGGCTGCTTATCATCTAACATCGAAATGCCAGAACCCAAAATTACTGCTCGCACCACCTTAGCCATCAGTGTATCAATGATAACACCAACGGTAATAGCTGTGCATGTTTGCTAGTTATCCAATCACCAGCAAAAGCCAAATACATATAAGCGATAATCCAACCACCTATTACATCTTCCCAGAAATGCACTCGCAAATAAATACGACTTAGCCCAAGCAAAAATGGCATTGCTAAAACCAAAACTAAAAGCTGTGGCATCAAAACTAATTCATTCCAGAAGAACTTAGCTATAGAAAAATATAAAGCAAGTGATGTTACTGAGTGACCAGAGGCGAAACTATATCCTTTGACCTTAATACGTCTAAGCGTCTGATCCGGTCTAGCTTTGCGTACAGTATTTTTGATAATCAAATTCATTGCATAAGCCCAACCCCAGAGCCCAGTAATATAGAACCCTCTCTCGAAATCAATTGCACACAGCATCATGCAAGTAATAAATTGCGGGAAAATATTACCCAAAAGTGTAAAAGTTCTGACTACTAAAAACTCTAAATTAACCATTAATGAAAAGCCCCCAATGATTTTTTGATCCAGTCGGCGATACCGGGCATATTCCAATCACACATCTGACTTGCCCAATGTAAACCACGCCATCTATAATCGCGGCGCATACTAATATCACGAAATGCTGCTCTCTCTAAGCGTGAGCGCGTCATATCAGTATCTCCGGCAAGTAAATACCAGTAAGCTAAACGCAAATAAGCAAGGCTATAGGCTTTGTCCTTAACTTCTTCAAAATGCATTTCAGTAGCTGGTGCTGGCTGCCCCTGAAAAGCAGTCGCAATGTACTCTTGCAAACAGGCTTCAGTAGTATTAGCCTCAAGAACTTTCAAGGTTACCAATTCAACACGATCAGCTTTGACATTCTGCACGGACTGCTGCGGATGTATTCTATAAGCCCCAAGTGGCTCTCGTATATGATGGAACTGACCTCGACGCGAAATCCTTAACCAAAAATCCCAATCTTCATATGGAATAAACTCTGTGACTTGCGCTCCAATCTCCATTAATACTGATCTACGTATCATAGGTGTTACAGAAGGAATAAAGTTACGATTAAGAAGCTGGAAATAAACCAGACCCGAATAACCTTCGTGTTGGCGCGGGGCTTTAGGCAAAGATCTACTTTGCATATCTATGCGATCGACCGATGAGTAACATAAAACCACCTCTTCAAAAGCATCCATAATATTTACCTGCTCTTCGAGTTTTGAAGGATACCAAATGTCATCAGAATCTACTAATGCTATGTACTCACCTCTGGCTTGCTGTATGCCATAAGTTCTTGCCTTCGCTCTTTCTTCGTTAGCTTTCTTGTGATATATGACTCGACTGTCGTTTTGGCAGTAACCTTGGACTATGGCTTCAGTATTATCGGTACTACCATCGTCAATAAATAGCAACTCAAAATCTATAAAATCTTGAGCAAGAATGCTATCAATCGTCTCAGTTATAAACTCAGCTCGGTTGTAACTCGGAACTATTACTGATACTTTCGGCACAGGTACTAACAAACTCTCCAATATCTATATTACTGTGATTTAAGATCTTTGCACCAGCAGCGGTGTAAGACCAGATCGTCCCAGGATAAACTATCATCGGCGCATAATAAGTCTGCACTTCAGCAAAAACCTTAGCAAGATTATCCTGGCATTTCTTATGCTCAGGCTTCTGGAATATTGGTGAACCAGATTGACAGCAATAAACGCCATCAGTCTTAAGTATACGTTTAATCTTAAGATAGAAATCTTCTTCTATAAGTCCAGCAGCAAAGCCCACCGGATCAGTAGAATCACAAAGCACTAAATCGAACTCAGCATCTTTAGCATCATCAATATATTTAAGAGCGTCTTCCACTCTAAGCTCTAATTTAAGGTGATTAAATGCTGATGCCACTTGCGGAAAATATTTAATTGAGGCATTAATGACTTTTTGATCAATTTCAACCATGGTTACAGTACTGATACGCTCGCTCCAATTCTTGAGCAAATCTCTTACGATGCCACCATCACCAGCTCCGAGTACTAATATACGTAAGTTGCTTCTAGATTCAGCGATATTTTGCATGCCATATCTAGTAAGCGCACTATGGTACATGTGCTCATCAAGATCACTGAGTTGGTAAGTACCATCTAAAGTAAGTACTGTGCCAAACTTCTGGTTCTCAAAAACCATGATCTCTTGATAGTCACTTTGCTCGTGATACAGCTTCTCCTGGATACGCAAACCGAATGCTTGCTGATCATTTAAAACTTCGTAAAACCAATTAGTGTCTGACATAACGGGTGAAGATTGTATCA
>CAYUFH010000104.1:0-3571 GCA_964444015.1 uncultured Gammaproteobacteria bacterium
TAAGCTTGCGCTGATTGAATCTTAATAGCTTCGATTAGATCGTTAGGTTCGATATAGCCTTCTTCGAGCAATATGCGTCCGATAGGAAATTTCTCATCGGCTGCTTGGCTAGTTTGGATTTTGAGTGCGCGCTCAAGTTGTTGATCACTCAATTTACCTAGTTCTATTAAAATCTCACCTAATTTTTTCTTTGGCATAACGCTACTGCTCATATTATCAATATACCCGCCCGAAAGCCATGATATTGACAGCTCTTGCTGGTTATAATTTTATTATAATGATCGCGCGAGCGTGGATTATCTTGGGTCTGTCAAAGGCTTCAAGCTCAGTTATCAATCACTCTGCATGCAATGACTAGTAAAGAAATGCAAGTTATAATGTGGCAGGACTAAAAATCCCCGTCAAAATATGAACTCTAATTTTATTAACAATAATCTACTCTCTAATTATCATCAGCGTTCAAATTACCAGCATTACACAGCCCTTGGGCAGGCCTTTAAGTTCTTAGTTTTGGCTGTGGTCTGGACTATTATAGTTTTTTCAGCGGCAGCCGGTGGTGGAATTACTTTTGCTTGGTTATTACCTTGGTTATTGAATAACTATGGCGCTACTCTAGGTTTAAGTGCAGATTTAGTTAAGCAAAGCGCAGAGATACTTGCTTATCTAGCACCGACTGTTACGGTGGCTACTATAATCCCTGTAAATGCACTATTTATGGTGCTTTGCGAGCGTAAGTTTTTGGCTCTACTCACTGTGCGTACCGGTCCTACCGATGTTGGACCTAATGGTTTTTTGCAGACTTTAGCTGATGCACTCAAACTACTATTTAAGGAAGATACTACTCCAGCTAAGGCTGATTTCCTATTGTTTACTTTAGCTCCAGCCTTATTCTTCGCGCCAGCGATGGTGGTATTTATGCCTTTGTTGTCGATAGCATCGAATAATCTAGGGATATTTTCTACTACTAATCTTGATATCGGACTAATATTTGTGATCGGTTTAGCTTCGCTCGGAACTATGTCACTAGTGATGGAAGGCTGGGCTTCTAATAACAAATATTCGCTGATCGGCGGTCTGCGTGCGGCTTCACAGGCAATCAGTTATGAGATCCCTATGGTGCTAGCTTTAATAGCAATCATATTAATGAGCGGTTCTATGAATCTGGTTGAAGTATCAGATGCTCAAGCTGGCGGTTTACTACAATGGAATATTTTTGGTAACGGACAAATATTAGAGATCACCAATTTATTTGCAAGTGCTCACGGCTCTCTTGCTTATGGTTTAGTTTCATTATTATTTGTGATCGTTTGCGTGGCTTTATTTATAATTTTTGTTACGGCATCTACAGCAGAGGTTAACCGTATACCTTTTGATATACCCGAAGCAGAGTCTGAATTAGTATCTGGTTTTAACACTGAGTGCTCTGGCATGAAGTTCGCATTATTCTTCCTAGCTGAGTACACCAACCTTTTCATCGCTTCTGGTGTAGCGGTGGTGCTCTTCTTGGGTGGATCACACTTGCCGATTAGCTTAGAGGCTGAGAATGCTCTATATAGTAACCTAAGTCACGTAGCAATTAATCTACCGGTGATTGGCAATTTATCTGGGTTACTAGTGGATCTTAATTTAGTTTGGGTAGTCACCAGCTTAGTTTTCATCACTAAGATCTATTTGATGTTTTTACTTGCGATTTGGATTCGTGCAACATTGCCACGACTGCGTCAAGATCAATTAATGGAGTTCGGTTGGAAGTATTTAATACCACTCACTCTGATTATAATTTTTGTTATGACTGTTCTCTTGGAGGTACTGGGTAGATGATTATTAATGATATTTTAGAAGCTACTAAATCTACAGCTGAAGCTATTGTTAAACCAGTAGCCCAAACTGTAGATGGTTTGGCTAATATAGCTAAGGGTATGTATACGGTAGTCAAACACACTACTCGTGACCCGATCACCAGTGCTTATCCGCACCGTATGCCGGAGCTATATCCGCGTTCCCGTCATAGACTGGCTCTTAACGTAGATCCTGATACTGGCGAGCATCTGTGCATAGCCTGCAAGCAGTGTGAGCGTGTCTGTCCAGATTCTTGTATCACGGTAGTAGCACATGATACTGTGAAGGCTAAATCAACCCAATTCTATATAGATCATGGTTTATGTATGTTTTGTGGTCTTTGTACTGAGGTTTGCCCTACTGATTGCATTATCAATACTGTTGATTTTGAGATGTCAGAAGAAAATCGTGAAGATCTAATTTATGACATTCGCAAGCTAACTCTTAGCCAAGCTCAAAGCAGAGAATATTTCAAGCTCAAAGAATATAAAACTAAATCACAAAAAGAAGCAGAGAAAGCTGCCGCTGCTGCCGCCAAAGCTGCTGAGGCGCCTGCTGCTCTAGATCCAGCCAAGGAAGAGGCTTGTAAGGCTACTTTAACCAAGATGATTGCGAAAGTTAAGTCCGGCGCATAACCCATTATCTTGACAGGCGTATCTAGATAATGTACAATTGCTTATTTAGAGTAGTTTACTTGAATACGAGGATTGTGTTATGAAATTAAAGACCGTGTTACCTTTAGCTAGTGCTGCGTTCTTGGCAGCTTGTGGCCCAGGTGAGTTTGGCACTAAGCCAGTTGAGCCAGAAGTTGCCAAGACTAAATCGATTAAGAGAGAAGAAGCAGGTTTAAATCCTTTGTATAAATTTAAAAGTGTCGATGAAAAGAGATCATTACTTCGGTCTTTGGTTGATGCTTGTGGTAACTTTACTGAATATAATAATTTAAAAGCTGCTGTTGTGGGTGAGGACAGTGTTTATGTTCTAGGTTCTCATAAAAAAAACCCGGGCGTGTATGAGGTATATTATTCTGAGACCCAAACCAATAAGGGGACTATTTCTTTCACGCCTTTAGAGAAGTTGCCAGTGACCCATAGGAGTATAAAGGTAGTGGAGAAAGTAGGTGGACCACCGTCGGGTTATGTGACTCATAGAATTGGTCATGGTCAATTACACCGCTTCGCTAGTGATGTAAAAATAGATATGCGAACAGCTACTGGATTTAATGGTCTACCTGTAGCTTCTGATGGGATGAAGGCTTTAGAGACTCTTGATCCGGTAGGATTTAAGATACAACGAGCACGAGGGGGCTATGAAGTAGTTAGAGTCGTGCAATTTATAGAACCAGAGACAGATGATTTTCCAGGCTCTACAGCGAAAGCTACCGGTAATGAACATCTCTTCCATGGTCCAGATTTGAAACCTATTATTAAACGGTAAGCTAGATCAAATCTAGCAACTATGCAGCCAAAGCTTCTATACGACTAAAGAACTTAT
This sequence comes from uncultured Gammaproteobacteria bacterium, assembly GCA_964444015.1. Classification (GTDB taxonomy): domain Bacteria; phylum Cyanobacteriota; class Vampirovibrionia; order LMEP-6097; family LMEP-6097; genus CAYUFH01. Next base: position 3,334 of record CAYUFH010000104.1, read on the forward strand.
CCTTCCAGACTTTAAAATCTGCATCGAAGTCTACATCTAGGTCTTGGCGTGGCATCATTTTAACGCCGCCCATTCTTGCGATGCTCTCATCTACCTTGCGTCCGCAACCGCAGAAATCAGCATAGGTTTTATCGCCAAGAGCAAGAACTGTATATAAGGTACTGTTAGATAGATCTGGGGATTTAGCTTCGTAGATAGCTTTGCAGAACTTTTCAGCTGAGCTTGGTGGATCGCCTTC
>CAYUFH010000105.1:0-3532 GCA_964444015.1 uncultured Gammaproteobacteria bacterium
TATGCGCCTCTACATTCAAGTACAACCAGGCGCCAAAAGCACAGAACTGGTCTCTAAGCTCCAATTAGCAGCAGAAAAATTCAACTCAGGAACAGGCGAGGTTACAGCTTACAAATATAAAATCAAATCTCCACCTGAGGATGGTGCCGCTAATGAAGAGTTAATAAAAATACTAGCCCGCGAGCATAAAGTCAGTAGATCACAAGTAAAAATTATCAAAGGTAAATCTTCACGCTATAAAATAGTGGAAATCACCTAGTTGAAATACTCAGTAAAGCTAGGTTCTGAATTTTTTTTAATTAAAATCATTCAAGCGCATCCTCCAAACAACCGAGAAATTACTATATCGGGGGGATCACATGTACGGAACTTTATTTTCAGAATCATCATTTGTCGTTAGAGATATTCTAGACAAATCGCCTTTTCATTATTTCAATAGCCTAGATAAAACTTTTCGCATGAAGCTATCTAAAGCAGCGGAGCAAGCTTATAAACTAAGTGCTCAACTTAAAGCATCACAAGTAGAAGATGCTTACCGTGATCAGTGGGAAACTCTACTGAAACGCAGTAAATTAGGCAAATAATAAGCTCACAATCAATATTATTTACTCTTACGAGTAGCATTACTACTGTCATTAAATTAATGGCAGTAAAATATTAATATGCAAGTTAGCGACTACAAAGACATTCCCGAGCTTGCAAAAGCTATATATTTCAACAGCCAGAGATGGAGCTTGTTTAGCCCTCATTTTTTGCGCGAGCTAATGCTGAAGCTCAGCATGAGTGATACTAAGCTCAAGAACCAGTTGTTTAGGTTTGTCGATCTTTTACCCAACCTCAAAGAACCAGAAATCATACGCAGATATCTGTTTGAATATTTAAGTTCGAGCAATAGCTCATATACCTTAGCTAACAAACTTATTCCAGAATTTTTAAACCCATTATTAAGTAGCAGTATAAAAACTGGTGTTAGCTATATGGCACGCAGTTATATAGCTGGTTCCAGCCTAGAAGAGGTCAAGCGTGAATGTCGCAAGCTAGAAGATAAAAATCAATTTTATACTTTAGATATTTTAGGTGAGCATGTCGTTAGCGATATAGAAGCGCAAATCTACCGCGATCAAATCCTAAGACTGATCGATGCTATGCATGGAGCTAATATTTCTATCAAGCTCTCTAGTATCTGCGCTCACATTAAGCCCTACGCTCCACAGAGTCTCAAGAAACTCAAAGACACTCTAAGACCTATTCTCAGGCGAGCACGTGGCATGGGGGCTTTTATTAATGTAGATATAGAAAGTTATGATTGGCGCGACCTTAGCTACACTGTGATTCGCGAATTACTTATCGAAGATGAGTTCAAAGATTGGGATCAATTCGGCACGGTCTTGCAAGCTTACCTTAAAGATAGTGAAGACCAATTCAATAAATGGTTAGCTTGGGCTAAAGCGCGCAAAGCTCCTATCACCATTAGATTAGTTAAAGGAGCTTACTGGGATCATGAGCAGGCTCTTGCTGAGCAACGTCGCTGGGAGCTACCGGTCTATGCCATCAAAGCTGAAACTGATCTTAATTTTGAAAAATTAAGCCGGAAGTTGCTAGATAGTAAACCTTACTTACGAGCCGCAATCGCTAGCCACAACATTCGCTCAATAGCTTCTACCATATATCACGCTAATAATATCGGGCTTAAGCCGAATGACTACGAGCTCCAAGTACTCTATGGCATGGTAGACAATCTTAAAGACTATCTGAGCCGTGAAGGCTATCAAGTTAGAGTCTATCTACCCTTCGGTGAGCTGATTCCAGGCATGTCCTACCTAGTGCGCAGGTTACTTGAGAATACTGCTAATGAGTCTTTCCTCAAACTAGGTTTAGAAGGTAATGCTCTCGATGCTTCGATGAGTGATCCAGCTGAAGCCCTGCGCCAACAACCTAGCCGTATCACTAATGACGCTTGCATACTACCAGCTAGAGAAGCAGAGAACTACATCAATAGAGCAAATCTTGATTTAAGCCAAACTTGGGTGCAAAAAGAATTAAATAAAGCACTAAGTAAATCTCTAATAAGTTATAGTGGCTCTAAAACCACGCCTCTAATAATTGCTGAGCGCGAAATCACTAAAGACAAAACAATAAACTCATTAAATCCATGCGACAAATCAGTAATCGCAAAAATCTCAATGGCAGATCTTAGTGACGCTAAAGACTGCATAGAAAAAGCCCAGAAGGCTTATGAATACTGGCGCGAAGTACCAGTGCGCGAAAGAGCAGAAGTGCTAAGACGCAGCGCTGAAAATTTAGAAGAGAATCGCTATGAGTTCAATGCTCTATTAGTGCGCGAGATCGCTAAGACCTGGGCAGAAGCTGACGCCGAAGTATCTGAAGCAATAGACTTCCTTAATTACTATGCTCAGCACGCTGAAGAACTATACGACGAGCAAAGAATAGTATCAGTGCATGGTGAGCGCAATAGCTTGCGCTATAAACCGTATGGGGTAGCTACAGTAATAGCACCATGGAACTTCCCCTTAGCCATACTTACAGGCATGACTGCAGCAGCCCTAGTTACAGGCAACACTGTGATCGTCAAACCTTCTGAACAGAGCTCAGTAATATCTTATGAGATAGTCAAACTAATCAAAGCTGCTATAGACCATAAAGGTGCCTCATACCCTGGTCTAAGTGGCAGCATCAATCTACTAACTGGCTCTGGCGAGCTAATAGGCAACTATCTAGTCGAGCATCCTAGCGTTAGGCTTATCAGCTTCACTGGCTCAGAAGCTGTAGGGCGTAGCATCGCAGCTAAAGCTGCTAGTGCTAGTCTGCGCAAACAAGTGATAGCAGAAATGGGCGGCAAAAACGCAATCATCATCGATGAGACTGCTGACCTTGATGAAGCGATACCAGGCATACTACATTCAGCCTTCGGCTACGCTGGACAGAAATGCTCTGCTTGCTCTAGATTAATAGTCACTGAAGGGATTTATGATAGGCTGAAAGCTAGACTAGTAGCAGCTTTGGGCACTCTACACGTCGGCGACGCAGCAGATCTCAATTCTGATCTTAGTGCAGTTATCGATGCTGAATCTTATGAACGTATCAATAAAATTATAGAACTGGGATCTAAGAAGATTAGTTCTGACCTAGTCGTACCTGAAGGTGCTTACTATATTAGCCCAGTGATTTTCGAGACTGATGATTTAGACTCACCACTAGTAACTGAAGAAATCTTCGGACCAGTACTAGCACTAATCAAAGTGCGTGATCTTAAACAGGCAGTCACCGTAGCTAACAATAGTCGCTATGGACTAACTGGCGGAATTTATTCTCGCAGTCCAGTGAATATTAACTATGCTCGCAAATACCTAGAAGCCGGCAACCTATATATTAATCGCAGCTGCACTGGTGCTATAGTTTCGCGCCAAGCCTTCGGTGGACTTAAGAACTCTAGTATAGGTTTTAAAGCTGGCGGGCCTAATTATCTACTACAGTTCGTGCAAGAACAATGTATCAGCGAGAATACTATGCG
>CAYUFH010000106.1:0-3422 GCA_964444015.1 uncultured Gammaproteobacteria bacterium
CTAATACGTCTCTCATAAGGTGAGAAGCGTTTGATAATGATTTCAATCTCATCACCAGGACTTAGGTATTTGTCTGGAGCTGGATCTTCTTCTTCATTGGTGATCTCAGATGTTGGAAGCAATGCTTCTACACCAGGATAAATCTCAACGAAGGCACCGAATACAGCAAGCTTAACAACTTTACCTTTAACAACTTGACCTTCAGCGAATTTACTTTCGATCTCTGACCAAGGATCAGCTTGCAAGCGCTTAAGCGAGAGACTGATTTTCTTAGCGGCTTTATCGACTTTGAGAATTTTGACTGAAATTTTATCACCAGTATTAAGTACTTCTTTAGGGTGATTAATACGCTGCCAGCTAATTTCAGAAACAGGTAATAGACCATCGATACCACCGATGTCTACGAATGCTCCGAACTCAGCTACACGCACCACTTCACCTGACACCACTTGTCCAATTTCAAGCTCAGTAAGCGCTTTCTCGCGTAGGTCAGCTTTCTCATCATCAACAGCTTGTTTCTGAGAGAGTATAAGCTTGTTTTTGCGTTTATCCATCTCAAGGATTTTGAATTGGATAGCTTCACCTTTAGCACCAGTGTTATCGCCTCTAAGACGCATTTGGCTAGAAGGAACGAAACCTCTAACACCGTGAACTTCAACAACAACGCCGCCTTTAACGAGAGAAATAACCTCGCCTTCAACAACTTCTTCTTTGTCTTTGATTTCTTCGAGTTTAACCCAACCACGAGCTTGAGCTACGCGTTTGAATGAAATAAATAATGGAGTTTTATCAGTAGGTTCTTTAAGTATGTAGAACTCATACTCTTTACCAATTTCTAGCACTTGCTCTGGCCCGACTTCGTCGCCTTTGTTGACGATTTCACGGAAAGGCAGATTAGCTTCAGCTTTCGCACCGATATCAACTAAGGCATAATCTTTTTCTAGTTGAATAACACGACCTCTTATGATTTGGCCGACTTCAAACTTACCTGTAGTTGGCGAATTATCAAGCAATCTTAAGAACTCTTGTTCTAGTTCAGTACTGAATTGCCCTGCTTTTTCTGCTGTTACCATATTGTTTCTTTTGTCCTTTATTTAAGCCCCATTAAGCTTAATGGAGCGGAAGACGAGATTCGAACTCGCGACCCTTTCCTTGGCAAGGAAATGCTCTACCACTGAGCCACTTCCGCGTACGGTTGATTATTGTAGCAATAATTAGATAAGGCTAGGCTCAAGAATGTCTTTTTCTTTAAGCTCTGTTAAGAATTTGCGCCCGTTTTTATTGATAACTAGCAATTCATTGATATTGCCTTCAATTTGGTTAAGAATTTCTTCAGCATATTGATCTGCGTCAATTTTGATTTTGCGGGCACGAGTCATAGACCTTTTCTCTAGTTCGCGGGCGTGCTCTAGGGCCTCACGACGTATGTTTTCAGCCTCTTCCATTGCTCTTTGTTTGAGTGATTCGACTTCATCTAATACTTCGCGTTTGATGCGACGAGCCTCATCTTCTACCATTTGCTTGAGATGGTTCTCATCCAAAATACGATCAGATTCTTCTTTGGCGCCGCGTAGTATTTTTTCACATTCGGCTTGAGTTCTTGTCATCATCTCTTGAGCGTATTTATCTAGTTCTCCTCTACGCTTCTGTTCATCTTCAATAACAGTTTTGGCGTTTTTAATTTCTTGAGGAATACTTGCGTAAAGCTCTTCTAGCATACGCATTAGGTACTCAGTGTCCAGCATTTTTTGGTTCATGAGTGGCACTGTTTTGGCCTTCTCGACGTATTCACCTATTTCATCAATTTTGCTGTAGATATCCACTGATATGCTCCTTTAAATAACTCGCAACATTAGCTGGGACTAAACTGCTAATATCCGCCCCTAATCTTAGCAGCTCCCAGACGCGACTGGCGCGGATAAATGAGTACTGAGGGCTGGTCATCAAGAAGACAGTCTCTAGCTCAGATAAAAAATTGTTAACCTGAGACATTTCTAATTCCGCTTCGAAATCCGAAGCTGCTCTCATGCCTCTAAGCAGTACGCAGATATCATGTTTGCGTGCATAGTCTACGGTTAAACCTGAGTAAGAGCTGATGTTTACATTGTTTAGATTTTCAGCTTTAATTGCTTCTTGAGCTAATTTAACTCGTTCTTCAACGCTTAAGACCCCATGTTTATTAGGGTTCTCGGAAATTAGTATTTCAAGGCTGGAGCAGATCTCAGAAGCGCGGCGAATTATGTCCAGATGCCCTAGGGTTAAAGGGTCGAAGCTACCAGGGTACACGGCTTTCATACTGTAATTCTAGCATCGTCATTGCAAGGAGCGTAGCGACGAAGCAATCCATCTAATGTCGCTTAGATTTTGCACTTGTGGTTGGCAGCGCGGAAGCGAGCCGTTGGGCTCGTTTCCGCTATACTGTGGATATGGAAAAGCAGCTGATAGACATCATCTGCAAGACTTTGCGTGAAGAGGAGTTCGCCCGTGATGGTTCGCGCTTAATCGGTGACGACGCTGCTCTGGTTAATTTAGGTAGCAGTATTAGCCGCGAGGATTACTTGTTTAGTGTGGATAATCTTGTCGAAGGAGTTCACTATGATCCTAAAATTTATAAACCTTATGATATTGGCTGGAAGGCGGCTGCGGTAAATATTTCAGATATAGCTGCGATGGCAGGATTGCCTTTGTATTTTTTAGTGGGAATTTCCCTGGCGCGTAATATACAAGACAAGCCTACATGGCTGCAGGGTTTTTATCGTGGTATGAATGCTTGCGCTAAGCAGCATGGCATGCCTCAAGTTATAGGCGGTGATCTTACAGTTGCTGAGCAAACTATGATCTCTGTCACCATTGTTGGTAAGGCTGGTCCTCGAGGGGTAATAACTCGCTCAGGGACTAAGTTTGGCGATAAGGTTGCTGTTACTGGTAAGTTTGGTAATGCTAGAAGTTTTTTAGAGCGAGTGCAAGCTACTAATTTGAGTGCAGCTAAACAATCTGATATTGATCAGTGGCTCAAACGCGAGTGGGAGCATGGTATGGGCTCCGATATTGCATATGCGCTTAAACCTCGTCCTCGTCTTAAAGAAGCTCATGGTATTTGGACCAATAATAAAGACGCTGTACTTATGGATTCAAGTGACGGGCTCGTTGCTTCACTATATGAGATCGCTGAGAAGAACTTTGTTCGTATAGAAATTGAGCCAGATTTGATACCGAAGGACAAGCACATTAGTTTGGAGCAGGCTCTTTATGGTGGCGAAGAATATGAATTAGTGGGTTGTTTCCGTGAGCTGCCTGAGGGCTTTAAGCAGATTGGCGTAGTTGTTGGGGGCGGTATAGGGGTCTTTCCTAGTAATGGCGGTCCTAGATTCAGTCCAAGTGCCGGTTTTCAACACTTCTGAGCCTCCTAATTATAATAATAT
>CAYUFH010000107.1:0-3407 GCA_964444015.1 uncultured Gammaproteobacteria bacterium
AGCAATGGCAGGTGGTGCATTTGGCGATCAAATACCTCTGGACAACACTTCAACTTTAATTAAAAGAACTATTGGCGCCTCAACAGCTGCGGCAGCAGGAGCAGCATTAGTAGGATTAATCTCTAAAGGAGATACTAAGGCAGCAGGCTTAGACCCTTTTATTAAACTACTGATACAAGCAGCAAGTAGACCTTATGAAGATCTAAACATTAGCGACCCTATACTTGCTGATACCATTGGCAAAAATAAATGTAGGCTCGACGATTTACTTACAATTCTTAATTCAGAGAACTTCGCTGACAAAGTTAGTAAAAAAGAAATAAGCCAAAAAACTTTTAAATCAATAGAAGAAACTATGAGAGCTGTACTTGCAATTAGCGCTTCTACTGGTAATTTCTATGCAATGAGAGAGATATTGGATAGATCAAATCTAAGACCTAGATCTGAGATTAGGGAAATTAGTGAAAACGGAACTTACTGGGATATTCCTCAAAATGTTTTAACTGCAGCTTTCAACAGACTAACAACACATCAAACTCCAGTATTAAAGCTTGCACTAAACTTCATGGCTATCAGCTCAGCAAAATATGAATTAGAGTATGGTGACAAGAGCTCAGTAGAGATCAAGGAAGCAGTAAAACTAATTTTCAGCTCTGAAGCTTGTAATGAAATACGCAGCGATTTCGCTATTAGAAAGACTGACGAAACTGGAGGATGCACTGCTATAGATTTCAGTAGACCAGTTGAAGAGACTGAAATACCCTCAGACCCAGAAGTGCTCAAACAAATACTAGACAGAGGTGAGGAAATTTTAATAAAGGGAAGAGTGAATGGAAGCACAAGAACTATTGTTAAAACCATAGGTAATGATCCAGACAATGGCAAATACTTCAATCGTATTTATGGAACACATCGCAGCATCGCAGATCTAAAACTACCTAGCTTGATTAACGAAGATAAAGAATACACTTATCAAGCTGATCTTGAGGGCGTTATATCATGCTATCAATATCTGGCAAATATGTTCACACAACTAACAGATAGAGGAGCCGATCTCAGCATTGCCTCATTCGCCGCAGTAAGAAAAAAAATGAAGCAGAAGGCTACTTTCTTAAACGTTAATACTCACTAAAAAGGCATTGCAAATGAGTAATGTAAGCAAGCCAACAGGAGCACGAACAGAAGCAACAGCAGGTTCCTCAGCTAGAGTTGATACCACGGCAAGAACAAGAGGAGCAGTACGCGTACCAAAAGCAAAAGTTGCCAGCTCAACGCCATTAGAGACAGTTCGAACGAGTGTAAGAACTATACATCAAGCAAAATTTACTAGCTCTGAAGAGTATTTAACAACTGTAATTTCTAAAGAAATTGAAAAACCAATTAGAGAGGAAGCTAACTTTGCAAAATTATTCATCAAAGAACCAGAAAAAATAATTACAACAGAGGAGGCAAATCGTAGCAAGCTGCGTTTTCAACTAAAAAAGCTACTGCAAAATTGCATCAATACAGGCATTCCATTTCTAAAGTCAATAAAACCTGGAAGCGAACACTTATACACTAATGAAAATAGAATCATAGGACATGTAAGACAAAGAACCGGGAAAATTATCAATGCACAACCAGCACACAAACGACTTCAACAACTAAATCATTTACTCGCTCAATTAAACTATTTACTATACCCCAACCTTGAAACAGACCTTGATCTTCTGCAACTCACGATAGACGCCAACGGGGATGCATATCGAGTAAAACCCGAACTAGATGATCTTGAACTTGTAGTAGTTGACCACACACCTGGACAGGCTACAAAAGTCAATCCAACTCCTACAGACGACCGGGCAAATGCAGAAGCAGACCCAGAACAAGCTCAAGCTCTTATTAAAAAATATTCACTCTATATAAATCAACTACTGGCAAAAATTTTTAGATTCGACGACGGACCCAATTCATGGTCAGAGGAGTATCAAAATGAAATTAATGTAAGTCTAGAAGAGCTACTAAAAGCCAATCATAAATCTTGCAAAAGTTTCTTAGATTTATTCGAAGGTCTAACCGATAAATCTATTGTTTCAGAGCTAAGACCGAGACTCTTAGCCTTAGCTCTTAGAGAATTAGTATTGGAAGAGATCTCAATCGAACAATCTAAATGGGTTAAAAAAGCTGCGCATATTACTAAAACTGCAACAATCAAGCAACTCAATAGAGCACTAGAATGGGCAAAAGAAAATCCAAGCTCTGCCGTGTTTCGCGCTGCCGTTGCAGCAATATTAATAGCACTTGCAAGTGATAGAGTCACAAGAACAGATAACTCAAATAATGAACCTAACACTCCTAAAGTACATCCCAGCACTCCATCAAGTCCTATAGAGCGCAAAGCACCTGTATTTGATCACAAGGCTCTAATCAATAGCACACTGAACGAACTTAAAACTCAATCAATAGTAATATGGGACCCAAACTTACAAGCAACCGATAACACCGCATCAGGGGCAAATAAAGATCCGCAAGTAAACAAAGCCAGGTCTATAGCACAAGTAGTCTACAACTTGCTCTACTTACCAGACGGTAATACTTACTGTGTCGGAAAATTAAGAGTAGTTCCAGGTGATGGATTTAAAATCAAACAACAAACTACAGCAACACCAGCTGGAACAAATACATCTCTACTTACTATAGAGCTAGGTGATATCTACCTTAAATCAAAAGCTAAAGACCAAGAATTGCAAGCTAAAATTTATGATGAACTTAGATCTCTTGCACGTATCAAATCAGGTCAAGCATATCCTCTCGTAAAAGGTGCAACCGCCCAAGGTACAACCACGATGTTTACATATCCAACCTCAAAACCAAGCTCTGAACAAGTTACTGAAGAGTTTAATAGAATAGTACTTGGTCTAAAGAAGTAATTAATGATTAAACTTGACCGTCTGGTGCGCCGCTGTCACCAGCAATTGGCTCAGTAGTTTCACCATCTTCTACGGTTTCCGTATCACCATCATCTACGGTTTCCGTATCACCATCATCTACGGTTTCCGTATCACTATCACCTACATCTGTACCACCACCAGTATATCCAGCATAACCACAGCTGTAGTTGCCATACAGACTTGGATCTCCACATAAATAATCACAAACAGCAGCTGCCGCAGCACACACACCATCTGTATAATCAAATGTTGAAGTAGAACTATCTGATGAAGAAGACTCTGTAGAGCTTGTACTGTAATCTGTAGACTCTTCGGTGCTTGAACTATCAGATGAATCACTTGAGCTAGAATCGCTTGACTCTGTAGAAATTGAACTATCAGATGAATCACTTGAGCTAGAATCACTTGACTCTGTAGAGATCGAACTATCAGATGAATCACTTGAGCTAGAATCACTTGACTCTGTAGAAATCGAAC
>CAYUFH010000108.1:0-3400 GCA_964444015.1 uncultured Gammaproteobacteria bacterium
CGGAACAAATTATTATCCCAATACGTCTAACATATTGCAAATGCAAAAGAAAACCATAGCCCTAGTTATTATCCTTGCAGGTCTGCTTGCAAGCCTACAGTTGAGCGCTAGCGCAAGCGCTGCCACCGTGCCCTTGCGCTGCGTTGGGGCTGCAGCTGGTCTCCCACTTGGTATGGTCTTTGGAATAGCTGGCGGTATTTTCAAAGGTGCAGCGGATAACACAACTATGATTATGAATCCCCTACACCCAACTTCATCAACCCTAATCATGAAGCCCCTGCATATCATTGGGGGAGCTGTTACTGGTGCTATTAAGGGTGCAGCCACTGGTGCTAAGCGAGGAGCCGGAGTGGGCTGGAAGCTTGGTCAAAGTAAATGATAAAAATTTTAAGCTTTTCTTTATAATTACTGTTATAATTATATATTGGTCAAGCGCGGTACGGGGAGGGAACAAACTGTACCGCTTTTTTCTAGGTGTTCATCGCGGCTTTGCGCTGAGCTTTTTTATCTAATACTTTTTTGCGTAGACGAATATTCTCTGGGGTAATTTCCACAAGCTCATCATCGTTGATATAAACCAAAGCTTCTTCAAGTCCAACACGACGAGGTACCTTAAGTACTATAGTCGCGTCTGAACCTGCAGCACGCATATTAGTTAGTGCTTTCTCTTTAGTTAAGTTAAGTTCTATATCCTGAGGACGATTAGCTTCACCAACCACCATACCTTTATAAACCTTAGTACCAGGATCTACAAAAAATATTCCGCGATCACTAAACTGCTCGAGCGCATAAGTAGTAGCAACACCACTTTCTAGATTCACCAGTGCACCAGGTCTAAGCTGACCAATCTCACCAGAGTAAGGACGATATTCTCTAAATGAGTGACTCATAATACCTGAGCCCTTTGTCATGCGCACAAAATCACTAGCAAAACCAATCAGCCCGCGGGTTGGAATAACATAACGCAGCATAGTGCGACCAGATTTAGAATCCATTTGAGTCATCTCACCACGACGACGATTCAGCGCATCAATACAGCCACCAGAGAACTCTTCATCCATATCAAGAACTAGATCTTCAAACGGTTCAGATTTAACACCATTAATCGCCTTAATGATTACTTGTGGTTTAGAGACCTGTAGTTCATAACCTTCACGGCGCATATTCTCTAGCAAAATACCTAAATGCAACTCACCGCGTCCAGCAACGTTAAACATATCAGTACGATCGGTCTCATCTATTCTGAGCGCCACATTGGTTTCTAATTCTTTATACAATCTATCGCGCACCTGTCTTGAAGTTACATACTTACCTTCAAGCCCAGCGAAAGGACTGTCATTAACCGAGAAAACCATCTCTAAAGTCGGTTCATCAACGTTAATTGAAGGCAATGCCTCAGTAAGACTAGGATCACAAACAGTATCACCGATATTACCTTCTTGAATGCCAGCAAGCATTACTATCATGCCAGCTACAGCTTCAGTGATTTCAGTCTTCTCAAGCCCGCTGTAACCATAAATACGTGCGATTTTTTTCTTGATAATCTCACCAGAGGTTTTAATTAGATTGATCGGATCGTTAAGTTTGATTTTGCCATCTAGCACTCTACCAACCAGCATCCTACCCATATAATCATTAGCATCAAGACTTACAGTCTGGAACAGAAATGGTTTATTGATATCACCCTTAGGAGCTGGGATCTCACTTACTACAGTATCTAAAATAGTGTTGATGCATTTCTCTTGCTTAGCAATAGCAGTCAAAGCCTCATCTAGACTAAGTTTAGAGACACCATTAGTACCTGAAGCATAAATCACCGGGAACTCGATTTGAGTATCATCAGCACCAAGATCTATAAATAAAGAATAAATCTCATCAATAACTCTATCGATCTCAGCGTTAGGTTTATCAACTTTATTGATCACGACTATAGGCTTAAGACCTTTCTCAAAAGCTTTACCTAGAACAAATCTAGTTTGCGGCATAGTACCTTCGAAAGCATCTACTAGAAGCAAGCAACCTTGCACCATACCTAGCACGCGTTCAACCTCTCCACCGAAATCAGAGTGACCTGGAGTGTCAACAATATTAACCGTGTAGTCCTTATACTTAATCGAAGTATTTTTACTAAGAATAGTAATTCCGCGCTCGCGCTCTAGTGGATTGCTATCCATTACACAGGTACCATAGTCTTTGTGTTGGTTAAAACAGCCCGTTTGCTCCAAAATGGTATCGAGCAAGGTAGTCTTACCATGGTCAACGTGGGCTATTATCGCTATATTACGAATTTTAGATATATCTTCTGACATAAGGGGAAGGTCCAAAATCTAGATTAGCAGCATAACACGCTAGATCGAGCTTTCTAAAGGAAGAATTAAGGCTATTAATGGTGCTTGAAAGCAGGATTGAACTGCCGGCCTCTTCATTACCAATGAAGTGCTCTACCACTGAGCTATTCAAGCGCACCATACAAAATATATCAAAGAAAGCTTGGGACTTGCTAGCTTTAGTTTCAAAACATCAAAGATCTTTATTTCACAGCAGCAGGACTTGGTTTCCCTAGAGACACACCTGCCTTTAAGTATGTCTTTTCAATATCTTCCGACATCTTGTCGAGGGTTACCCAACGTTTGTTATAACCTTTAGGTCCTTGATCCTCACCAAAGGTAACTTCTAAGATTAGTCCTGTCCCAGGTATTGAGGAACGCTGTTCTTCAATATTGTCCTTATAATCAACATCAATTAAAGGAGGTCTTCCTGGTATATCCCTAAGAAATAAATGATCACCTGGTCCCAAATAAGCTACTCCCTTAGAATCCTTTGTAGTAAAAATATCTGGTTTATCCTTTTCACCTTTAGCAGCTGCTCCATCAAGTATTAATTTCTTATTTTTTACACCGTAGGTAAAAATTTTTGACCCACCTTCCATAGGCTTAACGTGCAGCATCGGACCGGCACCCACCATGACTCTTGTCATTGGTGTTAAGGTGCGAGTTTTATAAACTCTACCTGCTCTTTCCTCAACTAGGGCGTGGTCAAAATCAATTTCATTTGGCGCCGCCTTACCATCAGCCATTATCAGCTCAAACGCCTGACCAGGTTTAATATGCACATCAGAGTACTCTACTAAATGAGGACCTGTTCTTAAAAAAGGATTCATGTGAACTAGAATTTTAGTTCCACTTGCTCCTGCTACAGTTGGTTTTATATCAGCCATGATCATAAAAAGATCACGCCCTCAAGTTTTTTATAGGTGAAAACCCTAATCTAAACCACTCTTAGAGAGCTGCTTGCTCGTTAGTCTCTTTACGCTCAGCGACACAAATAAACAAATACATTTCTTCATCAACAGTACCCGACTCTATATGAGTTACCCGAGGATCGTTAAGCCATTGATTAT
>CAYUFH010000109.1:0-2038 GCA_964444015.1 uncultured Gammaproteobacteria bacterium
TCAAGATTGCGCAAACCTATATCCATATCTACAAGGCAAACACTTTTACCAAGATCGGCAAGTGCCGCTCCAATATTAGCAGTGGTAGTAGTTTTACCTACTCCACCTTTGCCCGATGTTACTACTACTACTCTGCCTTTTTTCATCTCTGTCATTTGTCCATCCCCATCTTAGTTCTTTAAGATCTTTATTTCATTATCTACTATGCGTGCGATTTCCGGGTTAACACTTTTGCGATCTTTAAGAAATCTTTGCTGTTTGTGCATCTTTGATGATATCGCGATCATTTTATCTGCGATGCGTAGTTGTCCGCAATCCAATCTGTGAGCTGCAACTATAGCACTCTCATCTCCTTGCGAGCCTGCATGAGCAAGTCCTCTTAGTGTGCCCCAGACAATCACGTCACCGCTGGCTATAATTTCAGCTTGTGGATTAACATCCCCAAATATAACTACGGTGCCAGGATAGCGCACTAGTTGTCCAGATCTTAAATTGTGTTTGATAAAAAGTGTCTCAGGTAAGTTTGATACTAGCTCTGCTTGTTTGCGTTGTTTTTGTTCTATGGTTTCAAAGTCTATATATTTTGCATCTAGATTCTCTTCGCCATCAATTTTGCAAAGATTCTTAAGTGAAATATTGCGCTGATTTAATTCGAGTTGAATGAACTTGATAACCTCGCCAAGCTCTGGGCTTAAATTATCTTCAAGGGATATTTCAGTCGGTACTATAAGTGAAACTGAATTGCCGGAGAGGAAATCTTTGGTCTCTTCTATGTAGTCTTTAAAGGTACTAGTAAAATTATCTGCAAGAAGATTCTCTTGAGAGAGATCTAGGTAACCGCCCTTTTTATTTTGTTTAATTCTGATTTTGCTTTTAGTAGCGGTCATATTTAGACTTTGGAGCCCGAGCTTTTGTTCCCTATAAGACAATGTAACAGTGGACTTATTTTATTTCAATAGACTTTCGAATCTCGTTATACAATGTTACTAATGTTCACCGAACACGATAAATCTCTTAATTATTGGCAGAAACGTGCTTATCAAAGTGCTTTTCTCGGTATTTGGATGGCGATATTTTTTTGTTTTGCCCTCCTTACTAAGCCAGTTTGGGGTATTTTTTGTTCAATGTTTCTTGGGATCTTACTGTATTACTTATTCTCCGCTCCGGTAAGCTTTCTGGCGCGCTATCTAAAGTCACGCGTTTTTGCGGTTGTGATTATAGTTTTGTCTTTTATTTTCACTATAGCAATGCTTGGTGTCTATATTGCTCCACAGATTATTACTCAAGCTAAACAGTTCGGAATGATAATTCCTTATTTGCTTGCTGAACTCAAAGAAACGATAACTATTATTAATGGCTATTTAGCTAGTTATAAACTTGAAATACCAACCCATTACTTTAATGAAGATGAGTTTAGTAATTCTGTGTTACCGGCACTAAGTAAATTCAAAATCACAGATGTCGGCGCTTCTATTGGTGGATTTATTCTTGGTAGCATGGCGACCTTGCTTTATAGCTTGCTTAGTTTCATTGTTACTTTTTATCTTTTGGTTGATGGGCAGAGAGCCTGGGATATTATTATTCTCCCCTTTAATAAGCGTTTTCAAATGCATCTTAATGCTATTCGAGCTCGCGTCAACTCTTCACTGCACGCATATATACTCGGTCAATTCCAAATAGCCTCTATGACAGCTTCAGTGATGTTTCTTACTTATGCTGCTCTGGGTAGTAGTTATGCTGTTCTTCTTGGCGTCTTCCAGATGCTTGAGATCATACCGATGATCGGCACTTGGGTGGCTATTGTTCCTTCGTTAGCGGTGATAGCTTATACGGCAGGTACGACCAAATTCTTAATTGCACTTGGCGTTTATCTTTTTTATACGCAGATTGTTCGTGACAATTTTATTGCACCAAGGGTCTTAGGTGATGCACTAGGTTTTCATCCTTTGGGTATCGTGATTGCATTTGCCGTCGGAGCGAATTTAGCTGGGGCTGTTGGAGTTATACTTGCACTGCCAATCATGGCCGTCATTGCAGC
>CAYUFH010000109.1:2138-3368 GCA_964444015.1 uncultured Gammaproteobacteria bacterium
CTGAGCGTGATTTTTGCTGAACGACTTTTCAATAAAACACAACTGTCATTGCGAGGCACAAGGTGCCGAAGCAATCCATCAACTTAGTACGTCGGCACTGCGGTATCTATCTCGCAAGACCAAGCATGTATCCCGCCCTCAAGATTCATTAAATTGGTGAAGCCGTGAGTTTCTTGCAACCAGGTTACGACCTTACGGCTGCGACCACCATGATGACAGTGAACTATAACTGTTCTGTCGCGTGGTATTTCAGCAACTCTTTCGGGGATTTCAGGCATAGGTATAAGCTTGGCAGTATTTAGCTTGCAATAATTATATTCATCAGCTCTGCGCACATCTATAACACAGTGTTTCTCGCCATTTGGGTCTTTTTTAATTAGTTCTTCTAGCTCTTGTACTGAGATCTCTTTAATCATGCTTGTTATTCTAGCAAGTCGTTGTGGATTGCTTCGCTGCGCTCGCAATGACGTGGACAGAACTGGCTATAATTAGAGCCAGAGTGAAGGTTAAACGTAATCGCTATGTCTATGGTCCCGTGCAATCTTGGCGCGGTGGTACCTCGCTGGGTATAGATCCGATCGGCGATATTAGTACCTGTAGTTTTAATTGTGTTTATTGTCAGCTAGGTAAAATCCAAAACATCACTAGTGAAATCAAAACTTATGTTCCAACCGAGTTTATTCTTGAGGATTTAATGGACATGGAGCGCGAGGGTATTTTTACTTTTGCAAGTACTACTAGTAGGGGACCTAAGGTTGATGTTATTACTTTTGCTGGTTCTGGTGAGCCGACTTTAGCTGAGAATCTGGCTGAGATCATTGATTCTATTCGTGATCTAAGTGAAGGTGTTTATGGTATTAAGGTCCCTATATCGATTCTGACTAACGCGACTATGCTCGGTGATGCTCAGGTGCGCAAGCGCGCCAGTCACGCTGATCGATTATCTCTAAAACTAGATGCAGTTGATGATGAGACTTTGCGTGCGATTAACCAACCAGCTCCTGGTGTCACGATGACTACTATTACTGCAGGCATTAAGCAATTTCAAGAAGAGTATGGTTCTAAGACGGACTTGCAACTCCAGATTATGTTTATGCCTAAATATGCTAGTGACGGGGCTTTTATTAGCAAGCTTGCTACTTTAATTGCTGACTTGGGTGTCAGTAAAATTCAAATTAACACGCCAACCAGACCCAAGCCAAAATCTAAGCAATATATTATTGAAACCAG
>CAYUFH010000110.1:0-3188 GCA_964444015.1 uncultured Gammaproteobacteria bacterium
CTCTAAAGCCAAAATCTTATTATGTAAAAAAGATTAATACAACTTAATCTCTTTTTATGTAAAAGCACTTTACTTTTAAGCCCCACTAGGCTAGGATTATGGGTCGGCGCCAAAAACCAAGGTGGGACTTAATCATGGTTTAAGGATGTCGGGTATTTACAAATAACATCGCGTATAGTATAATTACGAGTTGTTAAGAGGAGTAAGAGGAAAGATGTTGGAAACTAGACAAAGAAAAAAAACTGGCCCTAAGCCAATTTACGGTGAGGCCAAGAAAATGGTTTCTTTCCGTCTTAGCCCTGAAGCTCTTTCAATCATTAAAACCTTGGCTGACAAAGAAAACCTTAGCCAGGCAGAAGTAATCGAAAGATGGGCTAGACTATTTAGAAACGCAGGGACAGCTGCGGCAGCGACAGCACAATTTGCTGAAAATCGTGAACTAGTTGGCGCTCAGCGCTAATTAGCCCGCAAAGATTACATCGTAAATTTTCAAAAACCACCCCAAAAGGGTGGTTTTTTGTTAGTCAGCTAGTATCTTATTCTGTCTAAATATAACCAATAATGGGCTAGCCAAGAAAATACTACTGTAAGCTCCTATAAGCAAGCCAGCAAACATCGCAGCTGAGAAAATCTTAGTACTTTCACCACCAAGAAAATACAAAATAGCAAGTACTATAAGTACACTAAATGAGGTGTTTAAACTGCGCACCGCGACTTGATTGATACTATGGTCGGCAACTAGTTCAAAACCATAGTTTTTATTCTGTAATTTCTGATTCTCGCGAATGCGATCAAAAACCACAATAGTATCGTGAATAGAAAAACCAAAAACAGTTAATAAAGCGGTGATAAACAAAGTATCTACTTCTAGTCCATGATAAAGACCCAAATAAGCAAATAAACCAAGCACGATGGTGATGTCATGTACCAAAGCGGCAATTGCACAAACTGCATAATCACGGCGAAAGCGCGAAGAGATATAAAGAACAATGGCGATTATAGTAATAATTAACGCCGTCAGACCAGCACGGAAAAGCTCTGGTCCTATCACTGGGCTCACTGTATCAATAGACTTAATCTCGAAATCACCATACTCTGTGCGCAAAGCTTCAGCAAGCTTATCTGCCACAGGATCACCTGAAATAGCTCTAGTACGGAGTATTAGAGTAGGATCCGCATCCTTACTAATCATCACTTGACTACCAGCTAAACCAATATTTTTAAGGGTATTTTGTACTGCTTCAGAGTTGAGGTTTTTAGCGTTCTCTAGTAGCTGCTTACCATTGAATTTATATTCGATTTTACTGCCGCCAGTAAAATCTAAACCAGGTCTCACCGGAGCAGCAAAAACTGTAATAGACTGCACTATAAAAAATATTGATGTTGCCACCATTAAACCGGACAAAATGAACCAGAACGGGGTCAACTTAATAACATTGAGATTTAGCCTAGACATAACATAGCCTAGTATAACCTAAGTCATTGCGGGGAGCATAGCGACGAAGCAATCCATTAAACAGCTCATAACATAAGTTACTAAAAATGGATTGCTTCGCTACGCTCGCAATGACGGCAAGAACTTCGCTCACAATGACAAAAATCGGGCTTAATAAACTAGTAGGGCGGGGTATCTCTTAGTAAAGTCTTAACCTAGCCTAAATACAATTCAAATAGCAGATGCGTGGCCTGAAAATATCTGAGCTCATGGTCGGTGCGTTGATATTCGGGATCATCCTGATTATCATAGTACCGCTACCGCCAATCCTCTTGGATTTATATATCTCGCTGAATATTACTCTTGCAGTAATAGGCATTGGTATATCTCTATATATTTCTCGTCCCTTAGACTTCGCAGCCTTACCAACATTCCTGCTCTTAGCAACTATGTTCAGACTATCACTGAATATTGCAACCACTAGATCTATTCTGCTTAATGGTGAAGCTGGTGAACTAGTGGAAGCCATGGGTCAGTTCGTTGCTGGCGGCAACATAGTAGTAGGTATTATAATTTTCGTCATTATTACCATCGTTCAATTTATGGTTATCACTAAAGGTGCTGAGCGTGTCGCAGAAGTTAGTGCTAGATTTGCTTTGGACGCTATGCCTGGCAAACAGATGAGCATAGATGCCGACTTTAACGCGGGTTTAATCTCCAGCGAGCAAGCCAAAGAAAAACGCTCTGAAGTAGAGCGTGAGTCTGCTTTCTTCGGATCTATGGATGGTGCTTCTAAGTTCGTGAAAGGCGATTCTATCGCCGGTATCATTATTACTATTGTTAACATTATTGCTGGTTTAACTATTGGTATGACCCAGAAGGGGCTTACCTTTGAGATGGCGGCTAACAAATACATCATCTTAACTATTGGTGATGCTATCTCTTGTATTATCCCTGCGCTTGTACTTTCTATCGCGACTGGTGTGATTGTAACTCGCGCTGGATCTACTGCTGATAGCTTCGGACAGGATATCGCGGCTCAGTTCATGGCAAAGCCAAGTGCTTTTGTAGTTGGTGCTGTACTTCTGGTTATCTTTGCGATGCTACCAGGAATGCCGGCTCCAGTGCTTTTAACTCTTGCCGTCGGTCTTGGTGCGTTTGCTTATTTCATGTTCAAGCGACTAAGCGCTGGTGATGCTAAACCAATGGATACTGGCATGGAGATAGACGAGAACGTAGATAGCACCGGTGCGCCGCGCGCTACTCCAGAGATGATGTACTCTCTACTTGAAGTAGATAAACTTGCTATTTGGGTTGGTTCTAATTTACTAGATATCGCTGATCCAAGTCGCGGTGGAACCCTAGTGCCTGAGATCGCCAGCTTGCGCCACCAATTAACTCTTAACTTAGGTTACATCTTGCCTTCGGTGCGCATTATGGATGCACCTAGTTTAGGACCGAACGAATATCGCGTAGTAATTCGCGATACTACTGTAGCTAGTTCAGAAATTTACGCCAATAAAATGCTAATCCTAAGAGAAGACTGGGATAATATTTATTCTGAAGCCCCCCCGGGCTCAATGCCAGGCTGGGAGCCCGCTTTGCAAGAGGCTGCTTATTGGGTTGATCCGGAATATTTAGAACAAATTGACTGGGATAGACCAGCCGCTCCAGCGGTGCGTGTAATAACTGCTCACGTCGCTGAAGTCGTGCGCAAAAACATAGATGATCTACTAGAAAAATCAGATGTGCG
>CAYUFH010000111.1:0-3139 GCA_964444015.1 uncultured Gammaproteobacteria bacterium
TCAAGGCCAAAAGCCTCGGTTATTTTTTGCGGTTGGTCAAGCATGGCACACCCCTCATGTCCCGCGAGAGTATAGATATTATTTACCCAGAACTAGCTCAGAGAGACTATTTTCAAGATAACACCAGCATTCTGCTAATTATTTATGCCATTTGACACTTCAAGTCTCAATCATCACGTTGATGATAATTTTGCTTGGGTAGAATGAAATAAGTAGATGATACTCCACTACTACGAGAAAGGTCACAGAGGCGATCCGGTCGTGCTGTTCATTCATGGCAGTGCTAGCGATGCTACTGTCTGGCTTAATGAACTAAATATAGTAGCGGCTCGTGGTTTTCATTGCATCGCATTAGACCTTAGAGGACATGGTGAGACACGCTCACTAATGCAACCACTAGAGCAAGTTAAACTCGACATCGATACTCACTTACATGATGTGCAAGAGACTCTAGAACACCTTGATATTATTCGCACACGCTTCAACAAAGAAGAAGATAAAGAAACCTGGATAACTACAAACCGCAATCACAAACAAATTATCATTGTTACTCACAGCTTCGGAGGTATAGTTGCTATTAACATCGCAGAACTTTATCCAAACCTAATTGACAAGCTTTGTCTAGTTTGCATGCCGCCTAAACTAATATTTCCAATGAAAGAAATACTCAAGTTCGTTGTCGGAAAACCATTAGAGTTAATACAGAAGAACTTGGATTTCTTCCAATTAAGTCCGCTGCGCTCACGTTACAAATCCTCAGTAACTACTAATGCACACGTACTTAAAGAAATCTACAAACATGTACGTAACTGGAATAGCTTCCGCAAGATGGGACGCATACATTGCCAAGTACACTATGCCGCAGGGCGCTTCGACCTAGTGGCACCAGCTTGGCTAATCTATCGCATGCATCTACGTACCCCTGGCTCTAGCTTTGAACTATTCAAATGGTCATCACACGCACTAATGGAAGATGAGCCAGAGAAGTTTAGGACCTGGTTACTAACTTGTCTTAGTAGCAGTCTTGTTAATAATGCTGAAGCTAAAACTATCTCTCAAGAATAACTAAGTAAGTTTAGCCTTAGATTTAAGAGCATTAAACTTAGTCAAAGCATTAACGCCCAGACTGATTAGAAACGCACCAATCGAGTGCAGAGTGAAACCAGTATAAAGAGCTTTGGCATGTTCATTTTCTGCTTTATCTCTAAGCTCAGGATTATTCTTGGTGACATTATAAATATGGTGGATATTCGCTGGCTCAGGGAAACGCTGCTTAAGCGAAGAACCTTGCATATATTCTGGTTCTATCATTATGCCTTCAGGCTGCCTAAACTCTGCGGAGAGCTTCTTATCAGCAATTCTTGCAAGCACACCATTAGTGACTCTATGTCCCATCCACCACGAAGGTAGTATGGTGAAAAATTTAACCAACCTCTCAGTACGCTCAATCCAACCTTGAGCTGTCCAAATATAGCCTATCCATTTAGGTATTGAGGTGAGAGCGAAAAGAAGACCCAGCTTAGGGTAGACTCCTCTAGTAGTATCAAGTTGATTAGCTACAACCTTCAATAATTCTGATCTTTGAGCTAGTGGCGTATTTTCAACTTTATTAAAGAAATAACTTAGCAGCCCCGGTGACAAGAATGAGCAAACTAGCGTGATTAGTTTTTGCCCTAAGGTAATCTCGCCTGCGTCACCCACTTTTTTACTATCATCATCACTAAGATATTTTTTGGTGCCAGTAAAACGATTTTCACCAAGAACAAACTTACGAAACAATCTAACTAGCATGCCCATATTTGCCCAAAGCGAGCCTTCAAGAAAAGAATGTAACACCAAAGTGTTTTTCTTAAATTTATAAGCCTGCAAGCGCGCTTCTTCAGTAGGTTTGAACTCATTACAGAATTTGACAATAGTCTCACTATCCGCTCTAGCTTTCCCTGCTTGCTTTGCACTAAAACGATCAACTATATTTGCGATATTGAGTTTATCAGTTACATCTTCTTCTTTAATTCGAGCAAGACCTTGTTTAAATTTCTCAGGATCACGCAATTCATCCATCGAAAAAAGCAACAATTGATCAGCATATTTAAGTAGATCCGCATCAAGCGTAGCTCGCGCGATAAACTTAGATAAGAATTGCATCAGATTAGGCGAGAAGAGAACGGAGGACACATCTATACTCGCCTCAAATAAACTTTCCAAGAATTTCTTAGGTCCACGAAACATATCAGCAATCACCTGTGGAAGAGCAAAAGCACTAATATCCAAAAAGGTTCTATAAGTAGATTCTCGCGAGCAAATAGCACTGGCTAAATCTACCCAAATACTTTTGGGTTTTGCTTCAGGATTCACTATAGCTGGCCTTGAACTACTAGTCGCTTCAACTAGGCTGGGTAATGGGGATATAGCTGCTAAGGCCATCATTAGGTAATCAAATATTATCTAAAATGACAATTGTAGCATTACATATTAATAAGCTTGGAGACAAGGAAACCAAGCAGTATTAAGGCATAAATCCAAGACCCCACTTGAAGTTCTCGCATCACTTTATAAAACATCCTAAGCAACCAGTTACTGATATAGACTCTGCGATAAGTCTCACCTAGTTCAAGCGCATGGCTAAAATCATTATTAGTAAGTATTAGTGTATGCAAGGGACGTACCGGGTCTTCATATAGTAGCGAGAGTTGCTGACCAGAGTTTGATCTAGTAGTCTGCAGCGCATCACGAAAAGCAGAGTAACTAAAATACTTAGTTATAAAATCAAAATTCACTCCTTCAGCTAGCGAGTTACCGTAATAGCAAGGCTCCAAAGGATCGAAACCAGATTTAGAGGAACAATTAAAATCCGAGCAAATTATGATACCAGCAGGAGCCAATAAAGCCAGCCAATTCTCTAAAACCTTGATCGCTTCATATGGATAGCTAACTGCCGAAGGCTTAGGACCAAATCTAAAACAAGATCTAAGCAATTCAAAATGCAAGGCTGGAATCTCATCACTAAGATCAACTTCTCGGAACTGATGACGTTTGCGTATACGTTTAATCCATTTACGCTCTGGCTTACCATCACGATATTTATCTATGCGTTTTTGCTCATCATAAAGCGCTATATATTTTTCGTAGTATTGGCCAT
>CAYUFH010000112.1:0-3013 GCA_964444015.1 uncultured Gammaproteobacteria bacterium
CTGAGCGCCAACATATAGAGCGCATAGCTCGTCGCAGTGGTACTGATATCACTCCCAGTAAAGTACCAAGCCTTAATCAACTAGAACTCTCATCTATGGATGATTGGGATAAGCTGATTACTAACAGCACTTTAAGCAATTCAAGTCGCAAAAAATACCTCAAACAAATCAAAGATTTTCAAACTGAAGGTATCAAAACCGAAGATATTCCTGCTGCTTTAACTAAATTCGTCATTGCAGAAACTAGTCATATTTTAGGCGAGGATGCTGATTTTAATCCAGATAAATCTGGCTCAGCAGGTGAAACTAAACGCGGTGGACGTGGTGGTTTCGATCGTAGAAGCAGTGGTTCTAAAGCTGGCTTTAGTGGTGGTAGAGCATCGTTCGGCGGTGGTAAGCCTTCATTCGGCAAATCTAGATCTAAATTCGGTGGTGGTTCTAAATCTGGTGGCAGTAGTCGCTTCTCAGAATCAAGCAAAGGTGGCTTCTCGAAAGCGCGCAAACCTAGCACCAGCCAGAGACGTTCTACTGGTAAGTAGTCAGTTTTCATAAAGCTCTATAATCTAATTATTAGATGTCTAGTCATTTGGTTAAATCCATTCTTATCATTTTTCTAAGCTACCTACCGCTTGCAGTTGGTGCTGAGCAGATCCAATTTGAAGCTGGTGGCGCCTCACAGTCTGTTGGTATCGTTCCAGCAGGCAAACTGCAAATAGAGGCGACTATCTTTAGCTATAGCGATCTAAACAAAAACCAGGGCTCACTCTTTGAAACTGGTGAGACTTTAGTGCGCTACGGGCTTATAGATGAGAGGCTCGAAACGAGATTAAAAATATTTGGCTTAAGCTTTAATGATACGAATGCCGACATAGATAGCATAGGACTCGGCACTAAAATTGGTCTTAGCAAAGCCGAAGGGCTATTGCCTACTGCAGATCTGATAATTGATTTCTCTATTCCACTAAGTAACGATATTAATAGCGATAATTTTACCCACAGTTACAAATTAACGACAGATAGTCCTTTAAATTCCAAATGCTCGATCTCAAGCAATTTAGGCTTAGTTTTTGCAGGCACTGATAGTAATAACAGCGATTTTACAAGGACGGTAATTCCTTATGTAATTGGCATGAATAG
This sequence comes from uncultured Gammaproteobacteria bacterium, assembly GCA_964444015.1. Classification (GTDB taxonomy): domain Bacteria; phylum Cyanobacteriota; class Vampirovibrionia; order LMEP-6097; family LMEP-6097; genus CAYUFH01. The sequence goes on from CAYUFH010000112.1 coordinate 1,138, forward strand.
CAAAATTACTAATAAACTAGCCTTCAATAATGATTTATTTGGGACCTGGTCATTAAGTGGCTCTAAGGGTAATAGCTTAGGATTCGCTCCTTACTTAACTTATCATTTTAAAGACAATATGGTTGGAGTAGTCTCCGGCGTGTTTGGTCTTAATGACAACACTGATCCTTTTACTCTGTTTACCGGTTTAGTTTATAGATTTTAAGAAATATTACTAAAGCATTAATAACCTAAAACATAAGAATAGTTGAAAAAGCGCTACTAGCTCAACTTTTTTAAGTAGGCTTATATATAGCAACTTAAATTACCATGAACCCCATCGGCCAATTTCGGCACAATAATGGGCTACTTAGACGTATCAGCGCCAGCCCTATATTTAAGCGCATAGATCCTTATCTACAAGATCAGTCACGCGCCAGAGTCGCACTTGCTTTGCAAACAGAAATAGCAGAATGTTTGAACCCCACATTTAAAGAGTTTAAATTTCCTTGGTATATACGTCATTCAATTAGAACGGTGCTTTGGATCTCCAACTTAGCCTATATAGGACTTAGAGCTCTGTCTCGCGCAGCAAGTCATAATCATTGGCTAGCAGCCTTGCATGGATTAGTGCAAGAAAGTGTCTCAGGAATGAGCCTACCAGTGCTAACCGCCTGGACTATGAATTGGTTGCAGGACAAGTTCTATAATCGAATTAAATTACATCATCTAATTAAAAATCTAATTAGACCTGCTGTCTCACTCAAGGCTTGCTCAATGATGGTGAAAACTAGTGATCCTATCGGCAGAAAATTAGCAACTAAAGTCTGCGACTGGTTAACTCCTAAGCCAGATGATACTTAAGCCGATAATATAAAACTATAATATAGTCATAAGTCATGAGAAAACTACTTATACTCATTTCATATATCAGCCTCATTAATCCTGCTTTAGCTATAGAGTTTAACGATGATAAATGCTTAGAATTACACGGCGATATTTCTACAGGTAATTTCTTTCGCAATGCTCAAACTGTAGAAAATGGCTTCGATGGAATAATTGATTATCGCCTTGAAGCCCATGCTGAATTAGCTAAACTTAGGAGTCACAGGATTAGCACTGTAACTAGGCTTGAGGGCTTCGGCTTCTACGATGGCTCATCTCAGTTCTTTGATGATCCCTTAATAGATCTACCTGAGTTATATATTCAAGATGATTTCCAGATCAAAGGCCTGGATTCTAAATTAGTCTTCGGTAAATTCGCTAATCGTAGGTTTTTCGACAAAAATGAAATCAATTCTGATCCTTTCGATATAGGCGAAAGAGCTTTCTTCAGTGCGCTTGCCAACAATAATAATGTTCTGTCTTCTATCCAAACCGCCCGCGATCCTGATCAGTTAAATAGCATTCAAGCTACTGGTTCATATGGATTTTACTTAGCTATCCAAGATAAAGACGGCGAAGGTCTATGGAATAAATGGGGCTTCAGACAATCACTAACAGTAGCCCAGCTTGATAATTTCGCTGATAATTTTTATGGCATCAGCGAACTTAGTAAAAACTGGGGCGAAAGCAGACCCGGACAAATCAATCTAGGACTGGTTTACGCACAGGAAGATGTATTCAGGCTAGATAACGAAAACAGTTATCTACTATATAGTTCAATCACTCAAAGATTTACTGACAGTTTCAGCTCTTACATTAGGCATGGCTTGCTTATGAGCAGAGATAGTAGCGGGCAAGATTACAGTGCTAACAATATAGTTGCGGGGGCTTACTATAATATCAGCGAAAAAGACTCTATCTCCTCACATATAGTCTGGACTGAATCAAGCATAGTGCCAGATTCCATCTCACACCTAAATGCTTGGGTGCATAAATTCAACTCCAATCTCTA
>CAYUFH010000113.1:0-2897 GCA_964444015.1 uncultured Gammaproteobacteria bacterium
CTAATAAGCTTTTTGCCACTAATCTCATAGTGATTAAGCAACTTCATAGTCACCCGCGTATCCTCACAGAATATAGTATTAACCTGTTTTAAAATTCTTAGGGCTCTAAAGCTCATATCCTCAAGATTGCCTATAGGAGTAGAAATAAGATATAGGTTGGACATTCATCGCATTATAACATTGTTCTAATCGGATGGATTGCTTCGCCTACGGCTCGCAATGACGGGACTCACTACAACTTAGCATTGCTAATCTTTTCTAAAGGACAAGCGCTGAAACCGTACTACAAGCACTGCATGCTAGAATTGCGTACTTGTATGGCATTTATCAACAAAAAAAGACCAGCAAAACGCAGCACTGTAGAAATCGAAGAAATTCACTACAAGAATCTCGGCCTGCTTAAAACTTTCCTCTCTGAGGGCGGAAAGATCATTAGCCGTAAATATAATGGCCTAGATGCTAAAAGACAACGCAGACTACAAAAAGAAGTTAAAAAAGCAAGAGAATTAGGCTTATTAAGCTCTAACTAAAGGATAATCATGGCAAAAGAATGTGCAATTACAGGTAAGAAAGCGGGCAAGGGTTGGAGATACTCTTTCTTGCGTTCACACTTTAACCCGACTGCTAAACGCAAGTTTCAGGTTAATTTGCAAACTATTACCGCAATCATCGATGGTAAGCCACAAAGAATCAAAGTAAGCACCAAAGCGCTTAAGACTTTCCCTAAGCTCAAAACGGGTATAACCAGTGCAGAGCTCAGAGCTGGTCGCAGCAAAACTCGTAAAGCTCAAAAATAATGTCCGACAATCAAGTCAGCATCAAAGAACTAGCTTCTAAGCTAAAGGTTTCTGATGCATTACTAAAAAAATTCATCAAAGATTTCGATATCGCAACTGTGCGCGATAAAAAACTAGTCTATGTCAGTAACGAATCTTCTGAGATCCTCAAAGAGATCATTAGATTGCGTGATGCTGGCAAGAAAAATATTGAGATCAAAAAACTATTTGAGGAAGCACAAAAAGCTATAGCTCAAGAAACAGCAGCTATTGCAGAAACTAGCAGCCCAGCGGAGCCTAGTCCAGAAGCTGCCGCACCAGCAGCAGTCGAAACAGTGGCTAAAGCAGAAGAGCCAGTCACTACCCCAAATGCTAGCCCTATAAAAGCAGAGCCTAACCATAATATCTCTGAAGAGTATTTCAACGAGTATCTTAGCGAGCAAATCGCTGAACCAGAAACCGAAGTTATATCACTAGCGATGCAGCAAGCTGAAAGCGGCAGTATTGAAGAATTAGAGACTCGTGATCAACAACAGCATCAACACCTAGAAGAGGAAGCCCCTGACGAAGAAGGTGATGATGATGACGAGAGAGACAGCAGTGGTAATAAACGCCGTCGCCGTCAATTTAGTTTTAGATTTATCCAAAGACAGATAGCTAACGATCTTAAGCGGGTTAACTACATCAGAAACAAACTACAACGCGGCAAACTAAGCACGCTGGAGAAATTACATTTAGAGGATTCTTTAGAGAAGCGCTCTAGTCTGCTTAAAGGTTGGACTCATTTGCTAAGATGGGTTAAGAACTAAGCATGGCATTAAGATACCTTACAGCAGGCGAATCACACGGACCAGAGCTGAACATTATCCTTGAAGGGATACCAGCTAATATGCCCTTGCTAGCTGCTGAGATAGACGCTGAATTGCGCCGTCGTCAGGCTGGTTACGGTCGCGGTGGGCGCATGAAGATCGAGCGCGATCAAGTATTTTTCACTGGTGGTATTCGTCACGGTAGAACTTTCGGTGGTGCACCCATCGGCATGAAAATACTAAATCGTGACCACGACAAATGGCAGCACGCTATGAGCGCCGCTCCAGTAGACCTCAATGATGAAGAAGTACAAAACCAACTTCAAGAGAAATTCATCTCGCGTGTTCGCCCTGGACATGCTGATCTAGCTGGCACCATTAAATACAACGCACCAGATGTCCGCGATATATTAGAGCGCTCATCAGCTAGAGAAACCACATCTAGAGTAGCTGCTGGCGCTGTCGCCAAGAAATTATTATCACTATTCGGCATCCAAATCTTCTCACATGTTCTGCGCATAGGTGAGGTGGAAGCCGGTGAGAGTATGGATTTGAGCGCTTTAGCCTTATCTGAGTTTATAGCAAAAGTAGAGTCTAGTGATTTCAGGATTTACGATGCTGAAAAAACTAGTGATAAAGAAACTAGTCGCGAGAAAAAACTCAAAAAATACGTCGACGAGATCCGCAAAGCTGGTGATACTGTCGGTGGGCTTATAGAAGTTTTCGCTGTTGGCGTACCTATAGGACTAGGAAGCCATACTCAGTGGGACGCTCGCATCGATGCTAAGATCGCAGCGGCTCTAATGAGCACCCACACCGTAAAATCTGTCGAGTTCGGCATGGGACGCGGAGTCTCAGAGAATCCTGGCTCAGCAGTGCACGATCAAATCTATATCAACCCAGATTACACTGTTATTCCAGATAGCATAGATAAAGCTGATTTCTTCACTACTACTTCTCTTGGTATTCTTGATTCAACTACTGAAAGCGTAGGAAGATATTTTAGGTACACGCGCAAAACTAATAATCTAGGTGGCATAGAAGGCGGCATGACTAATGGTATGCCTATCGCTTGCACTGTTGCCGTGAAACCTATCCCCACTCTAGTAACTGCTTTAGATTCTATAGACCTAATGACTCAGAGCCCGTCGCCGTCACACTTCGAGCGCTCTGATGTTTGCGTGGTGCCTGCTGCTGGCGTAGTGCTTGAAGCAATGATGGCACTAAGTATCGCCGAAGCTTTCTTAGCTAAATTCGGTGGCGATAGTATGCATGAGCTAGCTACTAATTATTTTAGTTATCTTAGACAGGT
>CAYUFH010000114.1:0-2820 GCA_964444015.1 uncultured Gammaproteobacteria bacterium
TACTTTAACTATCTCTTCTGGACTACCCTGAGCAATTATCTCCCCGCCGTGTTCTCCGCCTTCTGGTCCTAGATCAATAATATGGTCTGCTTGTTTTATTAGATCTAAGTTATGTTCTATTACTAATATGGTGTTGCCAGCATCAGCAAGTCTATTGAGCATATCAAGCAGATATTGGATGTCACGCCAATGCAGACCAGTTGTTGGTTCGTCGAGTAAATATAAAGTTTTACCAGTGGAGCGCTTAGACAACTCTGATGCTAGTTTGATGCGCTGTGCTTCTCCGCCAGAGAGGGTTGTCGCTGCTTGTCCTAGACGTATATAATCTAGCCCTACATCATGTAGGGTCTGTAATTTGCTGCGCACTTTGGGTATAGCGTCGAAGAAACTTAGTGCTTCTTCAATAGTCATATCTAAGACATCATAAATAGATTTACCTTTGAATTTTACTTGTAAGGTTTCCTGGTTATAGCGTTTGCCTTTGCAAACGTCACATTTAACGTAGACACTAGGTAAGAAATTCATCTCTATCTCTATGACACCAGCTCCGCCACAAGCTTCGCAGCGACCACCTTTGACGTTGAAGCTGAATCTTCCTGGATTGTAGCCGCGAGCTTTGGCTTCTACTGTGGTGCAGAAAACCTCGCGAATAGCATCGAAGACTCCTACGTAAGTAGCTGGGTTGGAACGCGGAGTTCTACCTATGGGGCTTTGATCTATAACTATAATTTTGTCGATTTCTTCATGTCCGCTAAGTTCCTTGAGCTCAGTAGGGAAGGCTACTTGTCTGTCTAAGTGATAGCGCAAAGCAGGATAGAGCATCTCGTTAATTAATGAGCTTTTGCCTGAACCACTCACCCCGGTGACGGCGATAAATTTCCCTAATGGTATATCAAGATCAAGATTTTTAAGATTATTAATGCAAGCACCTTTTAGCCTGAGACATTTGCCGTTGCCATCACGGCGAGAGCCATGCAAGTCTATGCTCTTGCGCCCAGAGAGATAGTCGCCGGTTATAGATTGCGCTGCCGCGCAAATATCCGTCATATGTCCTTCCGCTACAACATAGCCGCCGTGTACGCCCGCGCCCCTACCTATATCTATAATCCAGTCTGATGCCTGCATGGTATCTTCGTCATGTTCTACCACTAGAACTGTGTTGCCAAGATCGCGCAGATGTTTAAGAGTGCTAAGCAGTCTATCATTGTCACGTTGATGTAAGCCTATGGAAGGCTCATCTAGTACATAAAGTACGCCAGAGAGTCCAGAGCCTATTTGAGAAGCTAAACGTATGCGCTGTGCCTCACCACCAGAAAGAGTCTTAGCGCTGCGATCGAGGGTTAGGTAATTCAATCCTACATTTAACAAGAAATTCAAGCGAGATTTAATCTCGATTAATAATTGGTGGGCGATTTTCTTGTGTCGGCTGCTTAGCATCGATTCAAGTGTTGAGAAGAAATCATAAGATTTTTCTATGGATAGTCTGGCTACATCAGCTATGCCTAGCCCACCGATAGTCACAGAGAGGGCTTCAGGTTTGAGACGAGAACCAAGACATTTAGGGCAAGGACGTTCAGTCATATAGCGTTCTATGTCTGATTTCCATTTGTCAGAGCCTGATTCTCCGTAACGGCGTTTGAGCTGAGTGACTAAACCTTCGTAGTATATTTTGTAATCTTTATAACCAAGTGAAGGGTATTTCCCACAATCTATAGTTATGCGGATCTCAGGGTTCTCATAACATTCACCATCGATATTATATTTGCTGCTGGTAGGGGGATCTTCGCTACCATAAAGTATTAGTTGTTGAATATTAGCTGGTAGTCTCTTGAAAGGAGTATCTAGGTCGAACTTATATGCTTTAGCTAAAGCTTCAAGCAAAGCTTTATAGTAGACGTTACCAGTCTTAGCCCAGGGAGCTAGTGCCCCATCTTCTAGGCTTAGATCCTCGTCTGGGATAATCAATGCTTCAGTAAATTCTTGCTCAAAACCAATCCCAGAACATTCTTCGCAAGCACCGTGCGGGGTGTTGAAGCTGAACATGCGCGGAGCTAGTTCAGCCATACTGCCATGACCATTAGGGCAAGCCAGTAGCTCAGAATACATGTGATCTTTGCCTTTATTATCATCCAACAGTTCTTGGATTATAACTTTGCCTTCACCGCGATTTAAGGCAAGCGCTACACTATCATTAATGCGGCTGCGCGCTGAGTCTTTAACTACTACTCTATCTACTACTAGTTCTATAGTATGTTTGTGAGTTTTAGCTATTTTGATTTCTTCTTCTAGCGTATAAATAGTGCCATCAACGCGCACGCGATTGAAACCTTCGGCTTTAAGTGCCGAGAATAAGTTTTGGTGTTCACCTTTTTTGTCTTGGACTAGAGGAGCGAGTATTATAAGTTTGGCTCCTTCACCAATACTCATCACTTGATCTATGATTTGATCTATAGTTTGGGCTTTAATTTCCGTGCCGCATTCGTGGCAGTGAGGGGTGCCAATGCGAGCATACAGTAGTCGCATGTGATCGTAAATCTCAGTTACGGTTCCGACTGTTGACCTAGGGTTATGAGAAGTAGATTTCTGGTCTATGGCGATAGCAGGGCTGAGACCTTTGATTTCTTCGACGTCTGGTTTATCTAGTTGTCCTAAGAATTGTCTTGCATAAGCACTGAGGCTCTCTACATAGCGTCGCTGTCCTTCTGCAAAAATAGTATCGAAGGCAAGTGAGCTTTTACCTGATCCGCTAACACCAGTTATGGTAACTAGTTTATCTTTGGGGATTTTTATATCTATGTTTTTGAGGTTGTGTTGTTTGGC
>CAYUFH010000115.1:0-2684 GCA_964444015.1 uncultured Gammaproteobacteria bacterium
GTGCTAAATTTATACTTAAGAATGCTTTGTTTTGGCTTTGCAGCTCAGCTGCAACCACAAAATAACCCCATCATAATAATGTTATTATCAGGGTTAAGAGCGGCTCTAGCAGCAGGATTACTCTACTTAGTAATAAGTAAGCTTAAGATAAGCATCGTAGCTCTACTGCTAGCAATACTTATCTACCTACTTGTATTATTAATAAGTGGCTTAATGCCCAGACGATAATGCATCATATTACTACTCAAATTCTTGGCCAAACCGTACACGCTGATACTTTGTATTTTGCTTGGGCGGTGATGGGATTGATTTTAGTTTCTAGTTTAGTACTTAGTACTGGCATGAATGCTGATCCACTGCGCTACGGTAAACGTCAGTTCCTTGCTGAAAGTATTTATACTTTCGTTCGAGGACTTTGCGAAAACCAAATCGGGAAACGTGGCAGTAACTATGTAGTCTTGATCGGTTCAATTTTCTTATTTATTCTTAGTGGCTATTATGCTGGCTTGCTTCCTTGGAAGATGGGTGCGCTATTTAGCTGGTGGCCGCGTATTGGGCATCATATCTGGCATGGAGCAAGTCCTTGTGCTGATATTAATGTGCCAGCGGGAATAGCTGTAATAGTTATTTCTGTTTATGTCGCTTCTGGAATTATAGTTGGTGGCTGGAAATATTTCCAAATGTTCTTGCCTATTAATATAGGTGCTAAAGGTATATCACTAAACCCAATGTGTTTAATCGAGCTTATGGACTTAGTTGTACGCCCATTAACGCTATCACTACGACTTTTTGCTAACACCGTTGCTGGTGAGACTTTGCTTGCTACTTTTATTGCTCTTGTAGCTTTATTCTTGCCTGTTGGTATATTGGGTTTTGAGATGTTTGTTGGTGTTTTGCAGGCGTTTTTATTTGCTATATTATCCACTGTATATATTGGAACCGCAGTGCAGCACGCAGAGCATCTAGCACACGATGATCATTAATCAAACCCTCCACATCTTAGAAGAAATACTTCCAGTATTTGTCTTTGCTGTTGTGGCATCTGCGATTTTAGATAGATTATTACCCGATGACTACCTAGAAAAATATTTTGCTAAACCCAATTTTCTTAGTTTATTGAATGCAAGTTTTTTGGGTGCTTTGGTCCCACTATGTACTTGCGGCATGATTCCACTTGTTGTGAAATTAATACAGCGTGGTCTTAACTGGCGCGTTCTAGTAGCCTTTCTGGTTGCAGGTAACGCTTGTAGTATTCCAGCGCTTTGGCTAACGACGGTGATGGGCTACGAAGTAGTTTTAATAAGACTTCTAGCTTCAGTTGCTTATGGAGTTTTAGTTGCTTTATCTTTGGCTTTAGTATTGCCTAAAGATTTTAGCCTTAAACTAAGTGCTGATTTAGTTCAAGAACACTCTTGCTGCGAGCATGACTGTAAGCCAGTTCAATCCAAAGCCAGATTGATATTTGATGATGTTATATCTATGTGTCGTAGCTTCTTGCCTTGGATCATTGTTGCAGCCTTGATTGCAGCGGTTTTTGATGTATATCTAATGCAAGGTGCTCTTGATTTGGTGATGCAGGCGACACCTTGGCTGGCGGCGATAGTAGCGTTTCCATTTTATTTTTGTGCTGGTGCTGATGTTCCGATTAGCCGTGAGTTATTGAATGCTGGACTACCATTAGGTACAGTGATGAGTTTTATGCTCGCGTCGCCTGGTCTTAACCTCACTAGTTTACTTGTTTATCAGCGCTGTGTTGGCTGGAAGCAAGCTTTATATTTTATGCTGGCTTCTTACTTAGTAGCAGTAGCAATTGGTTTAGGGCTAAATTTGTTAAGATAGATATATAGGGGGGAATATGTCAGGTCCAGCGGGTGCTACGCCACCACCAAGTAGTCCAGTTTCTGCTGTAGCAGCAGCGCCAGTTCCGGTAGCAGCGCCAGCAGCACCGGCTGCCGCTAGCTCAGAGTCCAGCCCAGCAACAGCGATGGCTGAAGCTCCTATAAGTTTTGAAACACTAAATGCAGAAAAATTAGTCGAAGCATTAAAAACTTTAGGCATTCCAGAAGATGCTTTTAAAAATGCAGCTAAAGTTCTTAAGGCGGTGAAGCTTGAAGAGATGATCGGAGAAATGAATAATAGTACTAGTCAAGCAATATTCTCTTTATTTATACCCTTCGGCTTAATTATTGCAGCGATGAATCTTATTGATCCTGCTAAGAATCTACTTAAACTTGAAGAATTGCGTAAAGGACTTAAAGACTATCTCAAGATTGTCAAAGATAAATTAACTAACGCTGCTGAAGTCCGCCCAATATTATTAGAAGAATTATCAACTATCAATTCTAAAATACCGGCTAATCTTAGTGGTCCGGTAACTTCAATGGTCGGTAACCCAGAGTTTAATAAACTAATACGATTAAGAATTGCGGAACTAGAGTCCAAAGCCGTTAGTGATGCGGCTTCTATCAAGAGAGGAGCAATACTGCGTGCTTATTATGAAAGCTCACCTAAACCATTGAGGTTCGATAATAAAGCTAATGTCAAAACAGTGCTCGAAGAAGAGATAGTAGCTTTGGCGCCTAATGGTAGATTCACTGAAAGAAATTTAAATAAAATTGGCAAAGCTGCTGCTTTATTTTTATTCTCGAGGCTCTATGTTTCTAGCCACTATCAAAAACCTTCTG
>CAYUFH010000116.1:0-2599 GCA_964444015.1 uncultured Gammaproteobacteria bacterium
GTCCGTCTAACCTAGTTACAGATTGCTTATAAAATTCCATATCTCTTCTCAGTCCGGTAGCATCATGTTTAGAAAAATTCAGATTATCCATACGTACCATATGTGCAACACCTTGCTCGAGACTAGCTCTATCTAAGACTGCTATATTACGTCTCCTTAATTCAGTAAATATTTTTAATAGAGGTTTGACTTCTCTTAATTTACTGACAACAGTATAAGCCTCCTCTCGTGCCATAGACTCTGTTCGCTGCAACATTTCTATCAGACCAAAAGAACTTAAAGAATCGCATTTGAGAACTTTGGGAATAAGCGGATCATCTTTGCCCCAAAGCAATCCTAGTAAGGATTCTAGATTAGATTTAGTTGCTGGAGTCCTACAGAAATTAACATAGACTGCATTCAAGGTGCTGATATCAATATCTGAAACCGCGTGTGCTAGGTCAGGAGCGACGTTCAGCGATCTACTATGCTGAATTTTATGCTTATTAATTACATTGGCTGAGTCTTTAGCCTTAGCAAGATGCGATCTAAATTTACTCAACCATAAGGGTAAAGGTGGAGACTCTTCATAAACGATATCCCAACCTTCATCTGCTGGAACTGCTTCTCTGAGCGGCTCAGGCGTCGAATCAACCAAATGACGCAAGTGGACTTGAGCAATTGTAAAACCTTGTAAAGCTTTTATTACAGGCATACCTTTAGAATTGATAAGTCTGCCAAGTAACCCTGCCAAAGTTCTAGCAAGAACGGCTGGAGTAGTTGTCGTCGCGGCAGCCTTGCTAGCCGCGTGTACTAATTGAGCCGGCGCCAATACTGCGCCACCAGCAGTAACTACAGTTGTTTTGAGGAAGTCTCTGCGAGTAGGTTGGTTAGCTTGGACAGCTTGAATAGGAAGATTATCCATTATCTAAATAATAACATGTGGGGTTTTATTATACGGTGTATAGTAAAGGGGTTTGCTGTGCTCGCTTGCTATAGGTCAGTCTTATTCTCATACCCCTAAAAACAAGAATAGCCCCTGAGGGGCTATTCTTGTTTTTATATGGTCGGAGCAGTAGGATTTGAACCTACGACCTCTTCGTCCCAAGCGAAGCGCTCTACCAAGCTGAGCCATGCCCCGACGTTCTTTCTCTCAGCGCTTCGCGAAAGCGCCTAAAGCTCAAATATTATACATTATCAACAAGACTTGATTGTTGTTTTTCTAAAATTAATAATAATCAAGAGGCTAATCTGGTTACTTCAGCACGTTTTGCAGCAATATCACGCCTTAAAGCTGCTGCTCCTTGAGCCCCCACGCCTTCTCTAGACACCAAAGCCGTTAAATTAATTGTCATTTGCTGAATCTCATTTAATAAAGTAGTCGCAGTTCCTGCCGTTGTCCTTGAGAAAAGATCAGCTCTTGCTTGTAATTGCCCCGATTGAGTTCCAGAGCTTGTAGCAAACCTTGCATCAAACTGCGCAGCGCCAATCCATAAATTAACCACAGCTCTATTATTAGCTGCTAAGCGTTGAGTGCTAGTTGCTACAGCCTGTTGTTCTGGAGAATTACCTACGGTAATTTGCTGATCGGCTAAATTTTCTAATGCAGTTTGTCCTCTCATTGATTCTGATATTTGAGCTTCACTATAACCATGTAAATTTTGCGGACCATTACTCAAGCGCTCTGTAGCACCCTGCCAAAAATTTTCTTCCGTAGCCCAGAACGAAGAAGCTCTTCTAGTCGTTACTATTTGATCATTTATATTTTGTACTTGAGTCTGTGCGGTACCAGTACTATCATTTACGCCGCTGTAAGTACTTCTCAGATCGCGAAGATTCTGCCGTTGAGCTTCATAAAACTCTGTCTTAAAATCAGAAAAAGCTAATTCTTCTCTTGGATCAATCGGACGCGGCTGTCCCAAAGTAGAAGCTGTCTCTAATGGATTGCGATAAGTTGCGATTGTAACTTGTGCTTTTAGTTGAACAATATTTGCATTTGCAGTTCCATCATTAGCACCGAAGGCCTGTCTAAGCCCAGTATAAGCACTTTGCAAAGCAGAGGGATCATTGACCTCATTGAAATCAACTGATCTTTGTTCTCTCCAGAACACCCTTGCTGACTCGCGTTGAGCAATCTCTGCTCTAAGAGCTGCTATTTGCTGTGTTTGCTGAGCATCTAGTGTATCGTCTCTTAGTAATGTGCGAAGTTCTCTTCTTGTTGCTCTAAGTTCTTGTACATTCTCTCTACGAGCGTCTTTAACAAAATCACGTAACTCTCTTGCGGTTGGCGGCGGAGTTCCAGCTACTGGATCGGGATGCGGCACAATAATACCACCCACCGGATCGGGGTGTGGGATGGTAGTTCCGCCTACTGGATCAGGGTGTGGTAATTCAACATCAAACAAACCAGTTTCATCATTATGAGTCAAAGAGTTCATAGAAGCTTGTAAACTTGCTACTTGTGCGGTTAAAGCTGCTATCTGTGCTTGTAAAGCTGCTTGATCACTTGGTGCTGTTACGGACTGATTAGCAACTACTTGAGTTATTACTTGAGTTTCATTAGTTGACCCAGTACCACGTATAGCACTCATAATCGAATGGGCTATTGTAACATAATAAT
>CAYUFH010000117.1:0-2547 GCA_964444015.1 uncultured Gammaproteobacteria bacterium
CCATTCCGAATCCGCCTAGTAGCATTTCGACAAGATTAATGCCGAATACACCTAGACCTACGTTAATACCACCTATTACTAGTAGTATTGGCGTTAGTTGTTCAAGTAGCTTCATTGCGTACCTCCTTTCAAGAGCCTTTGGTTTCCCTTAGGTTCTTGTATTTACGTTATACCCGATTAATGTTCGACTAGTTCAGATAGATTATTAAATTTCGCCTTTCTATATAAAATCTCTTATAACAGAGCCATTTTTAGGCGCTAACCGACCTCAATCTTAACATTTACGTGTGTAACTAGGTGCTTAGACCTATAACGGCCCGAACTTGTTCCCGGTCATCAAAATGTATAGTCTTATCTTTAAGTATCTGATAGTCCTCGTGTCCTTTGCCTGCGATTACTACTATATCTTCGCTATTAGCACGAGCGATAGCTTCACGAATAGCAGTAGCTCTATCGGGGACCACATTAATTCTACCTAGATCTGGAATGCCAGTTAGTATGTCCGCGATGATTTGTTGTGGTTCTTCACTGCGTGGATTGTCTGAAGTCACATAAATAAAATCACTAAGCTCATGAGCGATGCGTCCCATCTTCGGACGCTTGGTGATATCGCGATCACCACCACAACCAAAAACCGTTATGAGCTTGCCTTGAGAGCCAGTCACGCGAAGTAATTCGCGCGCACCACGTAAAACATTATCAAGTCCATCAGGACTGTGCGCATAATCTACTATGCATAATGGACTCTTGTCAGTCTTTATAGTTTCGAAACGACCTGATATCGGCTCAGTAGCTTCAAGTTTAGCTTTAATTTGATTGAGTGATATGCCTTCAACTAAGCAAGCGGCAATAGCGGCTAGACTGTTGTAAACATTAAATAAGCCATTGAGTTTAAGGTTAAACCTAGTGCGCTCTGGGATTGAATTTGAGGCTAGCTTGCTAGTGGTGGGGATAACTAGATCGAAGTTAAGACCTAAGTGGTTGAAGCTCATGTTAGCTGCAGTTATGTCTAAATCGGTGTGCGTAAAATTGATGCGCTCACTGTGAGAGCGCAAAAACGAGCCGTCGGGCTCGTTTTTGCTATTGCAAGGAGTCGTAGGCGACGAAGCAATCCATTTATTGGAGTTGTGGATTGCTTCGCTTCGCTCGCAATGACCACGCAGACCATAACTAATGATCTTAAGTCCTGCTTTCTCTGCCGCTGCAAGGAACTGCGGGTAATAACTATCATCAGCATTTAATATTGCATTCTTGCTAGTTTGCAAGAAGATTTTTGCTTTAGCCTCGAGATACCTGTCCATGGTTTTGTGGTAGTCGAGGTGATCTTGAGTAAGATTGGTCACAACTGCGGTGCTGAATTTGATTTGATCGGTGCGATGTTGATCAAGCGCATGTGAACTAACTTCCATAGTTAGATGACTATGTTTGCTGGCAACTAAATCAGCAAGTATTTTTTGGATTTCTGCTGATTGAGGCGTGGTGTTGCCCATGTCCATATACGGTGCTGCTGGATTAGTTTTTAGCCCCATGGTGCCTAGTAGCGCACAGTAATCACCAATAATATTTTGTATAAGGTGAGTGATAGTAGTTTTACCATTAGTGCCAGTAATACCGATGATAGATAGTTTTTCACTAGGGTTACCATAGAACTTCGCACTTAGCCAAGCCAGTGCAGCTCTAGTGTTGGGCACTGTTTCTATTATTAAGTTCGGATATTCTTTTTGTAGTTCAGCAGCTTGGTTCTCGTATCCGCGTTCTATTACGATTTTAGCGGCACCAGCTTTGGCTGCTGCCATCATATAGTTATGCCCGTCTAGTTTTTCTCCACTGATACAAACAAAAGTTGATCCGGGTTTAACCTTGCGGCTGTCGTATTCGACTGATGTGATTTGCTCTTGCATCTGAGATTATTTTATCGTGTTTTCAGTCGTCATCGCGAGCCCCGTCGGGGCGGGGCGATCCATTAATGGATTGCTTCGTCGCTTTTGGCTCCTCGCAATGACGAGAAGTGCTTGACGAAACGATATAATGGTTCTCTAATGCTCAGCAAACGTATAATCCCATGTTTAGATGTTGACCAAGGCCGAGTGGTTAAAGGTACTAGCTTCGTTAATATTCGTGATGCTGGTGATCCGGTGGAGCTTGCGCATCGTTACTATGAAGAAGGTGCTGATGAAATTTGTTTTCTCGATATTACGGCTAGTCATGAAGAGCGTAAAGCTACTTATGCTGTAATTGAAGCTACCGCGCGTAAAGTCTTCGTGCCGTTAACGGTAGGAGGCGGAGTTTCTACTGTCGCTGATGTTGGTAGATTGCTCTCTGCTGGTGCTGATAAAGTTTCGATGAACTCATCAGCGGTGCGTAATCCAGAATTGATACGCGAAGCCTCTGCAGCATATGGTTCGCAGTGTATAGTGCTGGCAGTCGATGTGAAACGACGTAATGATACTAAGAGCCTGTCTGAAAAGCACCCAGATGCGAGGCATGCGAGTCCGAGCAAGCGGAGTTTACTAGACGTAAATGAGCATTGTGAGGGCGAGCATAACA
>CAYUFH010000118.1:0-2496 GCA_964444015.1 uncultured Gammaproteobacteria bacterium
TAGCCAGCCATCACTGATATAACGCCAAATATCTTGGTTGAAATCTATAATTATAGTGTTGATGCGACGCAATACGTCGAAGATCTCAGCGTAGCTATCATGCGGCTCTATTTGGGTAGTTAATAAATTAGCCTTGAGTTTGATTTTAAGGGTTTGGTTGAGATTATTTATATAGCTAACCGTAAACTCTGGCCAGTTAATTTCAGGGTAAGCAATATGATGCGCATTATAGTTGCCGGTAGCACCGTTGAGTTTGGCAGCAATACTAAGAACTTCCAATTGAGCTATTTGTGCTTTAAGCCTAGCTGAGTAAACCTTGATTTCTTTACCTAGAGTGCTAGGTGAAGCAGCTTGACCGTGAGTGCGAGATAGTATCGGAGTGGCACTTTCTTCATGGGCAATTTTATCAAGCTCAGTAGTGATGCTGCTTAGAGCTGGTAATAATATTGTACTAATCGCACCACTAAGCATAGTAGCGTAAGCGATATTATTGCAATCTTCTGAAGTTAAAGCGAAGTGTACCCATTCGATGCAGTCCTTAAGACTAGGGTGCATTTTCATTTCTTCTTTAATGTAATATTCTATGGCTTTGACATCATGGTTGATTTTGGATTCCAGAGTTTTCACTCTGCCAGGTGCATCGTGGTTGCCTGGTAAATTGCGCAGATAGTCTTGCTCTACTTTAGTAATTTCTCTAAGACCTATCCCTTCTAGCTTAGAAAGAGCAATCAAGTACTCTACTTCCATTTTGATGCGGTGGCGAATCAAACCTGCTTCACTGAAGAATGGAACTAGCTCAGCAACTTTATCTTTGTATCTACCATCTAAGGGTCCTAATGCTTGTAGTTCGTTCATTTGATATCTTTACCTGTAATCCTTCTGTATAAATCTGTGTATTTGGTGGCATGGGTAAGCAGCACGTCCGCTGGGATATCTGGGTGAAACTCAGGGTTCTCTAAGTCTGCCTTACTGCAGTTTGCTGACATCCAGTCTCTGATTCCTTCTTTATCGAAGGCTTTAGGATTCTCGCTGCGACTTAATCTAGCTTCATAATCTTCAGCTTCCCAAAAACGCGAAGAATCAGGAGTATGTATTTCATCTATTAGTGTTAGATTTCCTTTCTCGTCGAGCCCAAATTCATATTTAGTATCCACGAGTAGTAACCCCTTGCTTGCTGCAATAGTTTGACCGCGCTCGAATAATCGTTCAGCAGCTTGTTCTACTTGATTCAGCAGACCTTCATCTACTAATCCACGTTCTACTATCTGTGCATGGGTGACATTCTCATCATCGACATCTTTAGTGGTTGGGGTTAGTACATTCGCTGGAAGTTTCTCATTGGCTTTAAGTCCGTCTGGCACAGTGAAATCTATAAAATCACGTTGTCCTGCCATGTAGCGAGTGTAGAGCGAAGTTTTAGTAGAAGATTTAGCTAAGTAACCGCGCACTATCATTTCTATAGGCAGGGCTTTGCACTTTTTGACCAGCATCATATCTGGGCGCGGGCAATCTAGCATATGATTATTCACTATGCCTCTAGTGCTTTCGAACCAGAATTTACTAAGCTGGTTAAGTACAGCACCTTTATCTGGTACTTCTTGTTTAGTGGTGCGGTTGTGGGCGGATTGTCTGCCTGTAGTATGGATTAAGAGTTCACCATAAGGACTATTAGGATTTAGGTCGTAGATATCTCTGACTTTGCCTTGTTTAAGAGTGATACGACTAGTTACTCCATCTTTAGTTATGGTCAGTTTCTCTAGATCGACTATTCTGCCGTCTCCAAGTGTGATGATTTTGGTGCTTAAATTACCTTCTGTTGTTGCTGTTGCTGTTCTCATGACCTTAGCTCCTATACCCCCCCCTATTATTCTCATAGTTTTCCCCTTAGTTCAATAGCACTTGCTTAGTGCCTTTGATAATCTGTCCTATCTCATAGAGCTTGTATTCAGGCATAGAGCTCATAATACTAGTTATATTATTGCGCTCACTTTTATCGACGATAATAACCATGCCTATGCCCATATTGAGAACTTTATACATTTCTTGATCTTCAACTTTACCTAGTTCTTGAATTAGTTTAAATATAGGTAGTATTTCCCAAGATCCAACTTTGATTTCTATATCTACGTTACTAGGAAGTACTCTAGGTATATTGTCGATAAAACCACCACCCGTAATATGCGAGAGCCCTGCGATAGTCACACCAGAGTCTATAAGTTTATGAATGGGTTTGGTGTAATTAATATGCACCGCAAGTAAATGATCAGCTAAGGTTTTGCTGCTCTTAGTCAGTCCAGCATTAAGCTCAGGAATTATAGATTCAGCGCTGAGTTTGGCGATGTCGAATAGTACTTTGCGCGCCAGTGAAAAACCATTAGTATGCAAGCCACTAGAGCCCAAGCCAAAAACAATATCACCAGGCTTAATTAACTCACCAGTTATAACTTTATTCTTATCGACTATACCTGTAATGCAGCCAGCGATATCATGCTTGCC
>CAYUFH010000119.1:0-2452 GCA_964444015.1 uncultured Gammaproteobacteria bacterium
ATTGCGAGGAGCCGCAGGCGACGAAGCAATCCATTGCGCATCAGTTAAATGGATTGCTTCGCCCTTCGGGCTCGCAATGACGTCTGCGAGCATTATATTCTCTCTAATAGTCCCCGTAAACAATAATGGCTCCTGAGTAACGAAAGCTATATGCAAGCGCAATTCAGCTAAAGGCATCTCAGCAATATTACGTCCATTAATAGTGATAGCCCCGGAGTTAAGCTCATAGAATCTAGGTACCAAACTAATCAGCGTAGTTTTGCCACCACCACTAGGTCCCACTAGAGCAACACTAGTACGAGCTGCGATCTCTAAATTAAGATCAGTAAATATCTGCTTAGCACCATAAGCAAAATTGACATCAATAAAACCAAGAGTAGCTTCAGTAGCTGGGCTTAGAGTCAGAGACTGGTTCTCAGACTCTTGACTAGGTTCATCTAGGACGGCAAACACTCTATCAGCCACGCCTAGTGCTGATTGAATTATAGTAGCAACTCTACCAATGCGTTTAATTGGATCATAGAGTAGTATGCTAGTCACGAAGAACGAAGAGAATTCTCCTACAGAAATATTGCCAGCAATTACAGAATTAAGCCCCAGATAAAGTATCGATGCTATACCTATCGCGCCTACTATATTAGTTAAAGGCGAAACTAGCGCCATATAGTAAACCCATTTTTTATTAAGGCGAGCTAGCTCATCGGATTCTTGTTTGAATTTTTGATTACGCCAGTTCTCTAAATTATATGATTTGATTACTCGTTGATTCGCTAGTGTTTCAGAAATGAAAGTAGCGATACTGCCTATATAATCTTGTCCCTTGCGGCTATAATTCCGGATAGATTTACCAAGCTTCGCTACAGGCAAAGCGAACAGCGGTAAAACCAAAGCCGTTAAGAGAGTGAGTTTCCAATCTAGTAATAGTAACCAACCGAAAAGAAACAATGCTTTAAAACCATCATTAAATAAATTACTAATACTCTCAGCCAGCCAAGACTGCAAACTATTCAAATCACTACTAACTATAGAAACTAATGAACCAGATTCATATTTACTTTGGGTGGCTAGTGAAAGTTTATTAAGGTGGCTATGAAACTTCTCGCGCAAGTCTCGTGACACAAGTACCCCAATTTTACGCACTTGGTATTGATAAAGGAACTTCGCTATGCCTTCAAGAAGAAAGACTGCAACGATAATCAATGGAAGAACTAAAGCTAGATTACTAGTCTTAAGCTCCAAGTGACTTAAATCAAACTGTGGAATCTTATGCAATTGAGTTGGCAGAATATCAAAACTCAAGGCACCTTTTTCAAGTGCAGCCAAACCATCTATAGAAATCTTGACTATCCAGGATGGTAGTACATTAGCTAGACCATCAAAGAGCATACAAAGCATGGCAAAAGCAAACAAGCCATGTTGGGGTTTAGACTCAATTATTAGTCTTTTTAGTGAACTAGACTTAGACACCAGCCCTAATAATAGCCGATTCTGGGGTTTTCTGAGGTTTTAAGCAAATTTCCTCAGTTTTTGCTATCATAGTGTCATTGTAAGGAGCGCTGCGACGAAGCAATCCAAACCACGCGTCATTGCGAGCGAAGCGAAGCAATCCACTAATTATGGCTACAACTACTACTCCTGATCTCAAAACCCGCAAAGCCAAACAAACTCGCGATAAAGTTCTGCAAGCAGCCAAAGAAGTTTTCAGCACTAAAGGTTTTCACCGTGCAACAGTTCATGACATAGTCAAACGTGCCGAACTTGGTTACGGTACTTTTTATTTGTATTTCCGCGACAAGAAAGACGTGTTCTACGCACTAGTAGCTCAAGTTGAAGCTGATCTCTATACTGCCGCTAATGGTGGCATAGACCTTAATCAAGAATATGGACGCGGACGCGAGGCTTATAGAGCTTTGCGCAAAGATCTTAAAGCGGTGTTTGAGAGTTTTATGAATAATGCTGCTGTAATTAAATTTAGCCGCGAACTTGCTGAAACTGATGTAGATTTTCGCCGTGATTATTCAGCGATGCGTTCTCGTCTTATCGAGCGTACTCGTCAAATCCTCATTAAGAGCCGAGTTCAAGGTGTAAACTTCGAGATCGCTGCTGTGGCTATTGCTGGCATGATAGAGTCTGTTGCTATGGCTGTTCTTGAACGCGGCGCAAGCGGCTATAGTGAAGAACAAGTTCTACCAACTATAACTAAGTTGTATTTTAAAGCTGTATCTTAAACAATGTCATCGCGAGCGGCGAAGCCGCGTGGCGATCCATTACTGGATTGCTTCGCCTTCGGCTCGCAATGACCTATACTCGCTCTACTACAGTCGCAATACCCATACCAAAACCAATACACATGGTTAATAATCCACGTTTAAGGTTACGGCGCTCAAGCTCATTAACCAATGTTGCTAGTATGCGAGCACCTGAACATCCAAGTGGATGACCTAAAGCGATA
>CAYUFH010000120.1:0-2433 GCA_964444015.1 uncultured Gammaproteobacteria bacterium
TAAACTTTATGCCAATCCACGTAATACGGCATCTGGTTCACTGAGACAGTTAGATCCTGCAATTACGCAGAAGCGTAATTTGAGTTTGCTGACTTATGGAATTATTTATTCTGGTTATCGTGACAGCGATCCAGATAGTGGATTGCTTCGCTTCGCTCGCAATGATAGCAAAAACGTGACCGACGTCACGTTTTTGCGCTCTCAACGTGAGTGCACCCTTGATATAGTCACCCATTATCAGGGGTTGAAACTAATTGAGCAACTAGGTTTCCCAACTAATCATCAGCATAATAAGCTTTGTAATAACATCGAAGAAGTTATTAAGCTTTATCACTACTGGCAAGAACACAAAGATGATCTTGATTATGTAATTGATGGTGCGGTAGTAAAAATCAACGAATTAGATTTGCAGCGTACTCTAGGTTCTACCGCTAAAGCTCCGCGCTGGGCTATTGCTCTTAAATTTGCAGCCGAGATAGTAGAGACTCAGTTAATTTCTGTCGAGTATGAAGTCGGGCGCACAGGAGCGATAACCCCAGTAGCTAACCTAATGCCAGTGCAGCTTGCAGGTACCACGGTTAAGCGAGCAACTTTGCATAATTTCGATCAAATAGCTAAGCTTGGTGTGTGCATTGGTGATTTTGTGCAAGTGCGTAAGGCTGGAGAGATTATTCCTGAGATTATTGAAGTTAATATTGCTAAGCGTCCTCTGGATGCTGCTGAGATATTAAGCCC
The DNA here is from genome assembly GCA_964444015.1 of uncultured Gammaproteobacteria bacterium. Classification (GTDB taxonomy): domain Bacteria; phylum Cyanobacteriota; class Vampirovibrionia; order LMEP-6097; family LMEP-6097; genus CAYUFH01. The sequence goes on from CAYUFH010000120.1 coordinate 736, forward strand.
AGAGAAATGTCCTGCTTGCGGTGCAGATACAGAGAAGGAAGATGCTTTCCTTAGGTGTACTAATGTCGCTGGTTGTCCAGCGCAAGTACAGCGCAGATTAGAGCATTGGTGTTCTAAGAATGCTATGAATATAGATGGAGTTGGTCCTGCTTTAGTGGAGCAGCTTTTAGATAAGGGTTTGATACGTAGTCCCTTGGATCTTTATAAACTCAATCGTGATCAGCTTCTTAGTCTTGAGCGTATGGGTGAGAAATCTGCTGATAATGCTCTTAATTCTATTAAAGAAAGCCGTGCTAGAACTTTTGCTAGATTTCTTTTTGCTTTAGGTATACGTCATATCGGCGCTACGGTAGCTGAGCTGATAGCTAGCTACTATCCAGATCTAGAATCACTGCGCAGCGAACTGATTGAAAATGCTGGTCAAGGTCTACTAGAGATAGATGGTCTGGGTCCTAAGATACTAGAATCACTCAGTAGCTATTTTAATTCTGTAATGGCTGAGGATTTACTTGCTGAGCTGAAAGCGGAGCCAGGTTTATTAGATATAGCTAGTGGTAGCGTCAAAACCCTCGGTGATAAACTCTCTGGGCTTAGCTTCGTTATTACTGGTACTCTAGCTCAGAGCCGTGATTATTATGAGGGGTTAATTAAAGCTAATGGTGGTAAGGTAAGTAGCTCAGTCTCCAAGAAAACCTCTTATCTGCTCTGCGGTGATAGCCCAGGTTCTAAGTTCGATAAGGCTCAGGAGCTAGGAGTGAAGGTTATTGGTGATGCTGAGTTTGCAGATCTCTTATGAGAGTATTTATTAAACTACTAACACTTATATTATTTATCGTTGGGCTTAGCGCTCAAGCTAAACTAGTTTCTGTTTCTATAGTTGAAAACGCTGCGCAGCTTGTGCTTAGTTCGAAGGCTGATTATTCATTAGTTCAAGGTGATAAGACTATTTATAACTTTAAATCCGGCTCTGAGACTCTAATTAAACCTGGTTCTATTACTAATGATGGCAAAACTTATTCTTTTAGTGGTGAGATTAGTTTCAAGTCTGATGAGCTATTTACTGTGCAAAGAAATACTAGTGAGCACTGCTCTCAAGCGAAGTCTGAATCTGACTGTAAGCAGGCGCATAGATTTAGAGGTTCGATGATAGTACGTAATGGATTGCTTCGCCCTCCTCGCAATGACAGTAGCTTACAACTAATTAATAAGCTTGAACTAGAAGACTACCTCAAATCTGTAGTGAGTAGCGAGATGCCAAGTCGCTGGCCTTTAGAGGCTTTGAAGGCTCAGGCTGTTTGTGCTCGCACTTATACGCTTAATGCTCTTGAGCAAAAAGACATACTGCGATCTGGTGTTGAGGATCAAATGTACTTGGGCTATGACCGTGAGGATGATAAAGGGCGCAAAGCTGTGATAGAGACGAATGGGGAAGTTTTAGTAGATGGTTTCGGTAATTATATAGATGCTTATTATAGTAGTAGTGGTGGTAATTACACCGCTACTATTAGTGATGTTTGGGGTTTATCACCCAGACCATATCTGATGCCAGTTAATGATTATGCTGGCGGTTCTAGTTATCAGTCTTGGACTCGTGAGTTTGGTTTGAGTGATTTGCAGTCTAAACTAGCAGACTTAAAGCTAAGCAAAATAGACTCTATAACAGTGTTTCAGCGATCCATAGAAGGGCGTGCAACTAAG
>CAYUFH010000121.1:0-2424 GCA_964444015.1 uncultured Gammaproteobacteria bacterium
ATACGAAACATAAAGGGGGGAACATTATGAAACGTATATTTAGCACAATCGCAATCGCAACATTACTTAGCACACAATTAATTCAAGCTCAAGCTTGTGACTTACATAACTTCGCACACAAAATCATAGGTGTAACTGTAGGAGTGCCTGTTGGTACAACTATGGGTCTTCTAAGAGGTGGTGTTTCTAAAGCTATAGAATATAGTCATAGCGCTACTGATTCGTTTGGTGGTGGTCTAATCGGAACTACAATTGGTGTACCAGTTGGTTTCGCTCTAGGTCTTACTACTGGTGCCGTAACTGGTACAGTGAAAGGTGCAACTGATGGTCTTACTATCGGTTATGCTCACCCGCTTAGCTCTGATAGCTTAGCGATCAGTGGTGATTTCACTAGCTACGATCCATATGCAATCTTAAAGTAAGCTAATCTAGCTTAAACAATCGAAGAGCAGTACCTTAGGGTGCTGCTCTTTTGTTTTTAGAATAGCTTGGGAAATTTAAACTGTAGTTTCAGCAAGAGGCTCAGTTTTAACAGCTTTAGGTTTAATAAATTGACGCACAATAAGTGGTAGCGAGATAAAACCTAAGAGGTTCAGAACTATGACTACTAAAGTCGCTCCAGTACCAATAATTAGGATCTGCGTATCGTCCATAAACTAATCCTAGCGGCATTAAGCCTAGTTGTAAAGCTAGCAAGCACTACTACTGCCATTACACCGCAATCCATAAATACCTAGGTTTAAATTAAATTCAACACTGTATATTTACAGGCTATAATAAGCATTTGTATGGCTAGGCGCAGCGAACTCAAACGCGAACAATTAGAAGCTCTAATAGTTAAAACTGCAGAAAACCTACTAGTTAAAGAAGGTATAACCGCTGTTAGCGCCCGTAAAATTGCTACCAAGATTGGTTACACCCCAGGCAGTATCTATATATTTTTTAGTAGTATCGATGAGCTGATCTTGCGGGTTAACGCAAGCACACTAACAGAAATTCACGCTGCCCTAATTAAAGCTATCGCTGCAGCCAAAGGTAAACCTAATATCGCTATTGGAAATATCGCTCACGCTTATATAGACTATGCACGCCGCAATCTTAAGCGTTGGCGCGCTATCTTTGAATTAAGTTATAACGAAGTTGATGAACTACCTAAATGGTACAGTCATGAAGTTGAGGCTATTTTTAGTACTATAGATGAACTAATCTCTAAACTAGTCAGTGATCCCAAAGAAACTCGCATCCAATCTCAAGTTCTATGGGCAGGGGTACATGGCATAGCCAGCCTAGCTCTCACCCAAAAACTATCTAGCGTTAAAGGTGGCTCTGCGACTGCCATTCTGGATAGTTTTATCAAAACTTATATCGCTGGCTTAAAAAAAGGCAAATAGTGCAATTAGACTCTTTGAGCACCCAAAAGCACCTCTTTCCACTCAGATGCTGGAATTAAAATAGAGCCTTTGACTCTGGTTTTCATTTTACTTGCCGGGAATTTATTAGTCGGATCTAACTTAACTTTAGCCAATAAGCCGCACTCACCACTAGCTAAATTGCAGTACGCAATTCTTTTTGATTTATCATTGTGCAATGAAGCTAAATCAAGATTAGAGCCTAATTTATTAGAATCCAAATCAAAAACAATAGTGGCATTAGCTAAACCATTCTCAGTATTTAGAGCTGCAGCATCGACATCCCTAAGGTTCTCAATCAATTCAAGCTCTCCATTGGAACTCAGTTCAAGATCAAAGACGGAGACCTTCAATTTATCTGAGTCTTTAGCGTCCTTATATATAAGAGTAAAATAATTAGAATCAGCCAATAAAAATCCCTCGTTGATTTTAGCTAGCTTGGAAGTCAGTCCTTGGCTAACTTTAAGCAAATCAAAAACATCTTCTTTCGTTAGGGTTGGTCTGGGGACATCAACTATTACTAGAGTTACTCTCCCGCTCTTTTGAGCCAAGCTCTCTGCACGTCTTCTATGCTCCGTGCAAGCTTTAGCACCAAGCATGGTAGTAACAGGCACAGCAGCCATTAACAGCCCAAGTATCAATTCTTGCGTATTAAATCTCAAAGGCTTCAACATCAAGATAAAATTATAACCTGAGCTATCAGAGAAACAGACTACAGGCTTAGAGCCTAAACATAATTTACGGCACTAAAACAAAAACCCTGACTTGCGCCAGGGCTCTTAGTTATATTTTGTAAACTAAAAACTGCATATTTTGACTTTTATTTCTAGGTCTGACTTTTAATTCCTCAAGAATATAATAGAAACACTTATTTCAATTACACACTTAGCTTCTCTTTTAAAAAAAAAGAGAAAGAAAAAAAAGCCCTCGTCCGATTAGTATTGCTTAGCTAAATGAATCACTTCAATTACACAAGCAACCTATCAACCACATTATCTACATGGGGACTTACTCT
>CAYUFH010000122.1:0-2398 GCA_964444015.1 uncultured Gammaproteobacteria bacterium
CGCTTTAAGGATGATGCCAAAGAAGTTAAAGAAGGTTTTGAGTGTGGTTTAAGCTTTGAGAAATATAATGACCTTCAAGAGGGCGATATTATTCAGTGTTGGACTGTTAAGGAAGTGGTCAGGACGAGGTTATGAAAAGTTTTGAGCGTAGGACTCAAGTCGCTAAAGCCATGCAACGTGAGCTAGCCAGTATTATCCAGTCTGGTGGCTTAAAGGACGATAGAATCAATGCTTTCGTATCTATTATTAACGTAGAGCTTAACCCTAGTCTAAGTAGCGCCACTGTTACTTATTCGCTTCTAGTTGGTGATCTTGAAGAGCAGGATTTGCAAATGGCTTCAACTCAAGCAGCTCTGCAAGAACATGCAAGTTATATGCGTGGCGTTGTTGGTCGTAGATTGAACCTTAGATATGCTCCTAAGTTGTTTTTCACGCCAGGTAACTCTTTGCGTCAGACTGTGGATCTTATCCACCTTATAGATCAAACTGTCCAAACAGATAAAGCTACTCACGAGGAGATTTAAGTGGAACTACATGGCTTTCTTAATGTTGATAAGCCCGTAGATTGGAGCTCTCATGATGTCGTGGCTAAGTTGCGCCGAGCGCTCAAGCCCTACGAAATCTCTAAAATTGGACATGCCGGCACCCTGGATCCTTTCGCTACTGGGGTTTTACCGATAGCACTAGGTTCTAGTACTAGGTTAATTAGATTTCTGGCTAAAAGCAAACGTTATATGGCTGAAGTGGATTTCAGCTCGCTTACTGATACTGATGACCTGACTGGCGAACTATTAGAGAAGAATGCTGAACAATTGTGGACTAAAGAAAGTTTGGAAGCAAAGCTATCTACAATAGTAGGTGAGCTTGAGCAATTGCCACCTTTATACAGTGCGCGCAAACATCAAGGTAAACGTCTTTATGAGCTAATGCGCTCGGAGAAAGAGATTGATGTGGATCAGATTAAAACTAAAATTGTTGAGATTGTTCATGCGCGTCTTTTGAGTTTTGAATATCCTATTGCTGTTATTGATGTAGCCTGCTCTGAGGGCACTTATATCCGCTCTATTGCTCGCGATTTGGGCGGTCATTTAACTAAATTGAGACGTCTTGAGTCTAATAAATTTAAGATCGAGAACTCATTTAGTTTAGAACAACTATTAAAAGAACTCGATTCAGGGGTTGATTTAGAACAATTACTCATACCAAGCACTAAAGTTTTGGATTTACCTGTTCTAGAGTTTGATAACAAGGAAGTGATATATTTACAGCAAGGTCGAGAAGTGAGTGTCGCTAATAAGGTTGAAGCCAAAGCCAATGAAGAAGGGTATTTTAAGTGTTTGGCGCAAGACTCTGAGCTGGTTGCCTTGGGGATTTTGGAATCACGTCGCGGGGATTTGGTCTTGCAGCCTAAGATAGTACTTTAATGATTAAAGATCCGTTAGTTGCGCTCGGTAAAATTATTCGTGAGGAGCGAGAAGCTAGATCTTGGTCTATAGAGGATTTCGCGCGCGAATCTAGACTCTCACCTAAATTTATAGTTGCAATTGAAGATGGGCGCCGTGATGAATTGCCTGAAGAAGCTTTCTTGATGGGATTCCTTAATATCGCAGCCAAAACACTTAAGCTTGATGCTAAAGCGATAGAGAAGTATAAAGATATGGAAGCTAGCTTTATACTCGAGACAATTATTAATGACGAGACGCCTGTTAAGATCCCTTATTCGTACCGTTATAAAGAACCAGTTTTGAAAATTTATCATCTTTATGTTTTGGCAGCGTTGCTATTAATGTTTATGCTAAGCACTTGGGTCTTGAAGCAAATGAAGCCAACGACTACTAGAATTGAAGCCCCAGCTGCAACTGCTCTTAAGAATCCAGTTAAAGTGAAACTTGATAACGTTTATGATATTAAGCTAACTGAATCTAAAGTCCAAGCAGTCAAATCTAAAGGGCAATATCGTCTAACCTTGAAGGCTAAGCATAGAGCTTGGTTGCAAGTTATAGCTCTGGGCGAAAATAATATATTATTCGAGGGCTATATTGGTGCTGGTGCTAAAGCCTATAGTTTTGCTGATGATATGGGGCTTTATGTATCAACAAGTGATGCCGGGGCTTTCGATATAGATATAGGACGGGGTTTCTATAAGCTAGGAGCTAAAGGACAGTCTGTTAAGTGGTATTACCCACCATCAGCTAAAATGAAATATAAGGACGCACATGGATCCGTACTTTAAACCAATATTATTTTCTGGCGCTACTATAATACTGCTCAACACAGTATTTATTTTGCCGTTCACTTGGGCGCCAATGCTTAGTTACGTTATAGGTGGTTCCATGGCTGCATATTTATTTCGCAATGAGCTGCGCAAAAAGTCTGGTGATTTTACTGAAATTAAAAT
>CAYUFH010000123.1:0-2337 GCA_964444015.1 uncultured Gammaproteobacteria bacterium
GTTCACTCCTGCTGCTGTTCGCGCTGCAGATTCAGCGAAGTACCAGCATTCTAGAGACCTAGATTCTATACTTGCCAGTAAATGGCCTAGTGTTAGACCAGAGTATGTTAATAATGAATTAGCCAAAAAATGGGAAACCGTGCTTTGGTACAAGGAGCAATCAAATAACCAAATCGAGAATCTAAGAAAACAAGGTGCCGTAGGCAAATCACTAGAAACCAGCATTGACATAGAATGTTTTAGTGAACATATACAAGTTTTTAAATCAATATCAACAGAAGAGTTGAAATCTGTTTTCATGGTATCTAATATAAATTTCAAGCAAGGTGAGAAGAGCCTACCTCAAGGCAATCTAAATTTACTAAACGAATCACTAAAGCTTATGGTTAGTGCCTCAAAATTCGACGGAGTTAAATGTGTACGCTGCTGGAAATTATTCCGCGCATCAGAAATCCACGAAGGGATTTGTCCGACTTGTACTAGTGCAATTAAGCACTAAGCTCTTAGACTATTTAAACTCTCTACTGTGCGCATACCAAAAGCAGGCACAAATCGTTCACTTGGACCAGGCAAAGGAACAAAATCTTTTGCCTTAGCACTTCTAGTCGGTCCAGCAACCCTAGGCGCAGCTAGCGACCTCATTGCACTAGCAACATTACCTGAAGTCTCTTAGCCCAATCTAAGATTGGAGCATTTTCAAGCCGTCTAGCTTCTTCTAATTTTTTCTGATGTGCTCTCCAAGCTTCTTCCCCCATCTCAGCCCGAGCCACTAAATCTTTTGCATAAGGACTTATTCTCACCATGCTGCTTAACATAACAGTTCTAGTTGGATTTTGTCAAATAAAGCTCAAAGATCAATAAAATAAGGCTAAACAAGGCTTAAGAAATACTAACAAGACCTTAAATAAACTTAATATACCTATAGAATATAAGAGTAAGTTTTAGCTAAAGGCCCCCTTAATGACTACTATGACAACTTGCCCCGAGCAAAGTTTTAAACTCGACCAATTTCAAGAAGAAGCGATCAAACACATACAAGACGGACACAGCGTCGTCGTTTGTGCACCGACTGGCGCTGGTAAAACTATTATCGCTAAAGAAGCCCTCAAACGCGCAGTAGAATCAGGACGCAAAGCCTTCTACACCGCTCCGCTTAAAGCACTAATTAACCAAAAATATCTAGAGTTCGCCCAAGCTTTCGGCGAGAAGAATGTCGGCATTATCACTGGTGATACCTCTGCCAACCGTGAAGCGAAGATCATCGTTATGACTACTGAGATTTACCGTAATATGCTTTACGGTACTAGCTTCGGTTCGCTTGACCCCTACCTTGCTGAACTTCAGTATGTGATCTTTGATGAGATGCACTATATGAACGATCCGCAACGCGGGACGGTTTGGGAAGAGAGCATCATCTATAGTCCTAAATCTATACAGTTAGTCGGTTTAAGTGCGACTATTAACAACCCAGAAGATATTATTAGCTGGATAGAGAACATCCATGGTTCTTGCAAGCTAGTCGTAACCGACCATCGTCCAGTTCCACTACACTATTTTTATTTCAAAGACGATCAATTAGTACCATTACTAACTCCTAACCAAAAACTCAATCCGGTTCTTAAAGAACACCAGGACAATAGATTCCAAAAAAAGAAAAACAATAGATTCCAGCATGGTGGCGGTCAAGTAGCCAACGAGGCTACCCCGGATAAAGTTATTAGAGAACTAGCAACTAAAGACATGCTTCCAGCTCTATACTTCGTATTTAGTCGCAAGGGCTGTGATAAATCTGCTGAAAGCTGCCGTAATGTAGAGCTCTTAAACAAACAAGAAAGCACTGACATTAATAGGCTTGTAGATGAGGCTATACTGCGTAATTCACATTTACAGAAACACCCTCAGTTAGATCTTTTGCGCAAAGGTATCGCAGTGCATCACGCAGGACAAATGCCTCAGTGGAAATTACTAATCGAAGAAATCTTCGAAAAAGGTCTAATCAAAGTAGTATTCTCAACTGAGACTCTTGCTGCGGGTATTAATATGCCTGCACGCAGCACAGTCATCAGCAGCATCTCTAAAATATCTGATTCGGGTCATCGCACTCTCAAGCCTTCAGAGTTTATGCAAATGTCTGGTAGAGCTGGTCGCAGAGGCATGGATGAGATTGGTTATGTCATCACTATCAAAGACAACCGCCAGAACGCTGGTGAAGTAGCAACTCTAACTAACGCCAAGCCAGAAGATATTTGTAGTAATTTTAGCCCTAGCTATGAAATGGTTCTTAACCTCTTGCAACGCTATAGCCTAGATGAGACTAAAGCTCTAATCGAAAGCAGC
>CAYUFH010000124.1:0-2274 GCA_964444015.1 uncultured Gammaproteobacteria bacterium
CCGCATTCTTCAAGTAGATACTCGCAGAATTCAGCAGCCGAAGTCCATTTTTGTGGGATTGGTGCCCAAACAAACATAGAAGATTTAGGTGCTTCGATTTTCCAACCTAAATTACGCAAACCATCCAAAATAGCATCGCGGCGTTCTTGGTAAACCATATTACGCTCATCTAATAATTTTTGTGAAGTCTTAAAAGCCTCTAAGCCAGCACGCTGTATAGCTTTGAAGATGCCGGAATCAACGTTGGTTTTGACTTGAGAAAGAGCTTTAATTGCATCACGGTTACCTAGAACCCAACCAGCTCTCCAACCAGTCATATTGTAGCTCTTAGATAATGAGTGGAACTCTATCGCTATATCTTCAGCGCCTTTAGCGTTAAATATAGATGGCGAATGATAACCATCGAAGGCAATTTCCGAGTAAGCCATATCATGGCAAAGAAGTATATTGTATTTTTTGCAGAAAGCTACCGCTTCTTCGAAAAACTCTACTGGAGCAATTGCGCTAGTAGGATTGTTAGGGTAATTAAGAAACATGATCTTAGCTTTAGTTGCGATCTCTACTGGGATCTTAGAAAGATCAGGCAAGAAATTATTCTCTGCTAGTAATGGCATCTTATGGCTAATACCACCAGTGAAGATAGTTCCAGTGTTATAAACAGGATAACCAGGATCAGGGATTAGAGTGTAATCACCAGGATTAACATAAGCAAAAAATATATTATGGATAGATTCTTTAGAGCCGATACTAGAGATACACTCAGTAACTGGATCAAACTCGCGCACGCCGAACCTCTCTGCGACCCATTTAACAGCAGCTTTACGATAATCCAGAGTGCCTGTATATGGTGGGTAATCATGAGTACTAGGATCTTCAACAGCATCCTGCATTGCCTTAACAATATGCGGGAAAGTCGGCATATCAGGATCGCCGATACCCATGTTAATTACATCTACGCCTTTAGCTAGTGCTTCAGCCTTCTTCTCGTCGATGCGGGCGAATAAATAAGGTGGGATTTGTTCTAGGCGTTTAGCGGTTTCTATCATAGTTTTGGTGCTCATATCAGCACAATATTGTAGCATTGCATCTTTGTCATTGCGAGTGCGGCACCCGTCATTGCGAGCCGAAGGCGAAGCAATCCATCTACGCGTCGCTGGCGCTCCTCGCAATGACGGCTAACTTAACGCAACCAACAAAAAACCGATTGCTTCAGTCACTTCCATGCCAGCACCCAGACTATCCCCACTATGTCCGTAGAGTTTACGCGCCAGATAGAGGTTTACTTGGTAAGAAAGAAAACTTAGTAAAAATACAAAAATTATTAACGAAAAACCTGCTTCTATAAATTCAAAAACTCCAAATTTGGTGGCAAACATCGCTATTAATGAACTAATCAGAAGAGCTAGTGTGCGAGTTTTCCAAACTTCTTGCATCGCAAGTTTTTTATCGAAACCACCCATTAAGGCTGAAACTTTACTAGTGTGTTCTGAGTTGTCCATTGTTTGTTTGCACATCACAACCACAACAGAAGATCGAACAACTATAGGCACTAGTATTAGCATTGCCATAAGACCATAAAAATCAGTCATCAGATCAACTTCAGCCAGGCAAGCTACTTTGGCTACAACTAAAGTTGCTACAGCTATCGCCCCGAAGGCTCCTACTCTACTATCACGCATCACCGTGCGAGTCTCAGCATGATTACCCTTACTAGCGGCGATACCATCAGCACTATCAGCCAGTCCATCTAGATGCAAGCCACCACTCACTAGTAAGTTAGTGAAGACTAATATAAATGCAAACAATATAGGTTTGCTACTAATACCAGGATAGAACCTAAAAAAGAGCAGTAATGAGGCGTTCAATAAAGCATAAATAAACCCAACCCAAGGAAAATATTTAATTACTTCAGCCCAATCTTCGTCGCTGGCAATTTCACGCGGAGCTAGTGGAAGCATAGTGAGGAAGCTAGCAGCGAGGCGTAAATGTTTTAGATTGAACTTCATAGTGGGATCTTTATTTAGATACTATTGTAGCGACTCAGGGTGCTGCGAACCACGGGGTCCCCTGCAGTCGTCATCGCCGATCGGCGCGACAGCGCTGGAGGCGATGCCAAGACTTAGGGGGTGAGCAGTATCCTGAGTCGCTACAAAGAGTACACTCAAGTAGAGATTTCCCACTCTGAGGCTTTATCTCTATGATCCTTCACGACGATTCCGGCTGCAGTTAAACTATCACGAATCTTGTCACTAGTCGCAAAATCTTTCTTAGCTC
>CAYUFH010000125.1:0-2201 GCA_964444015.1 uncultured Gammaproteobacteria bacterium
CCTCTATCTAGCGCAGCTAAATCAGGTCTGGCTTTTGCGCCAGGCCAAGCAACATAGAGAGGCAAAACATAATTATGATTATTTGCTCTACTGTTTTCAGCAAATTGCAATCCTGCGACTTGAACTATTAGTTCTATTAATTGTTTTACTACTAACTCTGGCGCAGCAGTTGCAGGTAGAGACCGACATAAAGCTTTTTCTGCCTTAACTTCTCCATCCTTAGCTCGAGAAACGATAGTAAAATCAGTTCTATCACCATTAAAGAAATTTGCTATTAGACCGTAGTATTTATCTGGAATGCGCACGTAATGACATATTATGTCATTTTGAGTTTAATTAAGTCAATATAAGCTTAACTTAGATTCTTCCATCCCAATAACCACCTTCGCGGTCATAAAGGGCATCATAAGCAGACCAAAACCTAAATGGAGGCAGTATGCCGACAAGCGCATGAGTAGCAACTTTGCCACCACGCTGATCATTCATAGCCTGACCTATACCAGGCCAAATTAGCAAAGAAAGTAGTCCACCAACAACTGTCTTTCCAGAAATACTACCCTTCTTGCCTGCTGCCGCAGAACTGGTTGGCATTAAAGCTCCTAATAGAAGGGCTGCCACTATTAGACTAGTTATTTTTTTCATAATATTCTCCTTGGTCTTAGATATAATTCTAGCCTTTACTTGCCTAGGTATTCCTATAAATCTAGATTAGAATAAGCTACTAATCACATAACATGATAAGATTCTTATCTTATGATACCGGCTGCTCGTCCACCATTAGCTTCTCAACAACTAACTCTAGCAAGCAATGCTATGGATCATTGCATCGAAGGACTTAGAATACTTGCTGGGCGAATCAACCAAGAGGCTACCGGAATAACATTGTATTCCGGAGCCAAGTTAACAATGGGGCAATTTATCCTCAAAGAAGCTGCTCAACTGCAAGACAAAATAGTACATATCGAGACTAAAAACCCAGCCGTGAAGTTTATAGGCAAAGTTAGCAGTGTAGATGCTAGGGGTCTATCCTTTAACAATTTAGCGACTGGTAGTAGTAGGTTAGAGCCTTTAGGAAATATCGCTAAGGTTGCGGCTCTTGATAATACAGAGAAAGCAAGCCTTGCTATGTTTAGATTGAACCCTAACAGCAGAGCATTTAATCCAGGACAAGATTTTATTATTAATAACAATAGAGCGAATAGCCACCTGCGTCCAGATCAATATCGTGTTTTTAGTTATAGCGAGAAACCTTTCCCTTCAATAAGTGAAACAGCAACTATTCAGCTAAGCAAAGAAGCTATTGCTGATAACTCTGTGTCATTCAGCGACACCATGGCTGGTTCAGCTCTAGCAAAATATAAAACGGGTCAGTTTATTTTACTTGCAGCCTAATAGTCTCTTGCTAAACTAATTTCAGTAATGCACCCAAGTCTTCTAGCCGCTATCAATCTCTTCAATCAAGAGAAATTCTTCGAAGCGCATGAGTCTATGGAAGAGTTTTGGCAGCAGTATGATGGAGCTGATCGTGTTTATTACCAAGCTTTGATACAACTAACGGTCGCTTTACATCTATGTAAGAATTCAAGGTTTGCCGGTGCTCAAAAAGTTATAGCTCGCGCAGAAAAAAATATGCAAAATTATCAGGGGCTTATTAGCGGCATAGATTTAGCCCTACTTAGAAATCAGGTTAAAGAGTATTGTCTTAGTCACGGGAAATTGCCAAAAATAGAAATAACATAGCTATTGTCATCGCGAGCGGCGTAGCCGCCTGGCAATCGATGGATTGCTTCGTCGCGATGCTCCTCGCAATGACAGTAAATTATAACAATATAATAATCATGCGAGCCCAAAAGCCGTGATACCTTAGTTTCTGGCATCATGTTATTACAAGCACAGAATGTCTCAATTAACTTCGGCGAGCACCAGGTTCTTGATGACGTCAGTATTAAAATTACTCCACAGAGTCGTATCGGGCTCATCGGGGCTAATGGCGCCGGTAAATCTACTTTTATTAAATGTTTAACTCAAGAAATTAACTCTCATCAAGGTGAAGTGTCTAAAGCTGCGCATGTTAGCGTGCAATATTTATCGCAGAACCCTGAGCTGAATCCAGAACACACACTGCGCGAAGAACTATACAGTATCTTTACTGAAATCAAAGAACTAGAAAAAGAAGAAGCTCAATTAATCGATAATCTAGC
>CAYUFH010000126.1:0-2180 GCA_964444015.1 uncultured Gammaproteobacteria bacterium
AAGTACCGTACTCATCTTCGTCTACTTCCATATGCTCGCCCGGACGTTCTTTCTCCTCTAAGAAGAAATTACCGGTCAGAGGCACGTAGTTAGAGATCACATCATCATTTGAATGCAACATAGTCTCTAGCTCAGCATCTGTGAACTTCGCTCTTATTTGCTCATCACTTAGTCCGAGCTGTTCTTTAAGTACAGCAAGCTTAACGGCAGCTTGGTCGTTCACCTTCACATTGAAACCCCAACGACAAGTATGCGAGCAAGTGCCTTGATTAGCATCACGATAATTGAGATAGTTAGAGAGCAGACAGCGACCTGAATAGGCCATGCAAATAGAACCATGCACGAAAGCTTCTAGTTCTATATCTGGCACTTGTTCATGGATTTCACGAATCTCTTGCACATTAAGTTCGCGCGCTAATATCACACGCTTAATACCATAGTCGCGCCAGAATTTCACTTGCGCCCAATTAGTGTTGTTGGCTTGGGTCGACAGGTGAATATCCAAATCCGGATGACGCTCTTTAGTGAGGGCAATCAAACCAGGATCAGTCATAATCAAAGCATCAGGTTTGACGCTAGCCATCTGATCGACTGCTTCCATGAAGCCGCGGATTTTATTATTGTGCGCGTAAATATTACAAGTGAGATATATCTTCTTGCCATGCGCGTGCGCGTAATTCACCGCCTCAGCCACTAATTCAATATCGAAAAACTCGTTCTCTCTAGCTCTCAGGCTATAGCGAGGGACTCCCGCGTAAACGGCATCTGCTCCATAAGCAATTGCGTATTTAATCTTCTCCAGGCTGCCGCCCGGCATCAACAGTTCGTATTTATTGGTCATATTGTTTGCTACTGCTTCCAAGGCAATGGCGGAGATATATTATAACAAATTGTTGTTACAATTGAGTTTAAATCAAGATTATGGATGCCGATGAGACCAGAGAAATACTCAGTGATCAAGCTTTGATGACTGAACTCAAGCAAGCTGAAGAGGATATAAAAGCTGGACGAGGTAGGTTTGTAGTCGACAAAATTGAAGAAATTTATTCTAACCAGTTTGATTTAGTCTGGCCTATCTTTAAAGAAGTTGTTGCTAAGGCTGATAACTACCCTTATCCACCTGATCTAGATTTTGAAGCTGCACGTGATTTGTGGTTTGCTTCTGGCGCACGTGTTTATGCTGCATATCTTGGTGATGAAATTGTTGCAACTCGCTATATGGTGCCTAATAAAGTTGGGCTGGGTAGTCACGTTGCTAACACGGGTATGATGGTTGATGGTAAATATCGCGGACAGGGCATTGGTAAAACAATGATGCAATTTGCCATTGATGAAGCAAAACGTTTAGGCTATAGAGCTTTGCAGTTGAACCTAGTTGTAACCAGAAACCAAGCGTCTATTAAAATCTGCCAGCAGTTTGGTTTTGAGATTATAGGAATTTTGCCAGGAGCCTTTTACTATAAACAGCAAGAATATGTAGATGCTTACGTGATGTATAAGTCTTTAGCCCAATAATTAATATATACATATAAGTTGTGGCGTGCAAATTATTCCCCAGGAATTTTCTCAAATAATATAAAAATAATAAGAGAAATATGTTATGTTTATCTCTATGTCAGATAATGCAATTAAATTAGTTCGTTTCACAGAAGGTCACTCACCAACCAAACGCGTTGGTATTTTAGATGAAGTTAAGAATGAAGTGATTGACATTAATACGCCAGCCAAAGGAGATATTAGTGAGGTCTTTGAATGGAATGATCGTTTCGCAAGATTAAAAGTTTTAGCTGGGGGGCAGCATCCTCGATTTAAGGTGGATGAGGTGGTATTGCACGCGCCGATATCTGATTCTATGCCGGTTAAAGCTGCAGGTGTTACCTACCTAAGGAGCAAAAAGGCAAGAGTTGAGGATGCTGTGGCTGGAAAAGTAAGTGCTGCTGAACTATCAGCGTATGATCGTGTCTATCCAAAAGAGGTAAGACCAGAGATATTCCATAAAGCTGATGCAGGTGATTCTGTTGGTCATGGTGATGAAGTTGGTATTAGATCTGATTCTAAGGTGAATGTTCCAGAACCAGAGATGACTTTAGTCTTTAACTCTAAGGCTGATCTAGTTGGTTACACCATCGGTAATGATATGAGCTCTAGGGATATTGAGGGAGAAAATCTTCTATATCTAC
>CAYUFH010000127.1:0-2087 GCA_964444015.1 uncultured Gammaproteobacteria bacterium
GGTTTTCTTTTGCATTTGCAATATGTTAGACGTATTGGGATAATAATTTGTTCCGCTTTTGGTAGGTGCTAAGATAATACTCAGATGCTAGATATGGCACTACCCGGGCTATTGCCTTTAAGTCTAGAAAGAGCTGATCAATCTACTAATTCTGCAGCAGCGATAGCTAGGCATATACAAACTAATCCAGAGTCTTGCAGGGAGGTTCTAAAACTAATTGCTCAGGTCGAACCAGGTACTAGAACTGTAAAACTAGAATCTGAGGGTTATGGTACAGAACTTGTATTCGAGAAATATATCAAGAAGGGTGATGCACCTCCTGATTATCCATGGCTTTACCTGAAAGCAAGTTTAAGAAAGGGTGATCAATTAAAAGTTTTAGGAGAAACAAGTTTAGTTGCTCATAGCAGTGTCCCTGAATTAACCAGGATAAGCGGTTTCGATTCTTTAGCTGATTCTAAGTTATCTACAAACTATGAATTTCAAAGATTTTTCACTTGGTTTACTAATGTGTTTCGATTGGCTGCTTTGGGGACATACTCTGATTCAGATCCTGAATTTCTTGGCTTAACTCAAGAATTTACCCCGCCTAATATTTTCAATATTGCAAAACAAATTATAAGCTCAGCAGGTTTAGATTGTCATCAAGATCCTCGTAGAGTAATGAAAGGGCTACATGATGGTATGCAAGATATGTTTGATGCCAGTTTTGGACCTTCTCAGCAACCCGCTCAGTGGCTTGATGGTTCAGGACGCTTAAGCTTTGTTGATTTACATTTATATTTTCAAGCGCCCGATAATCAGCTTAGTCTAGAGCAAATAGAAGCGATGGAAAATTTATTTGTGGCTTTGACTTATTCTGGAGGGGCAAGCCAAATAGAGGGAGGTCATCATCCACTAGTTGGAGCAATGATTCCTAGTGGACTTAAAAGGGGTACTGGCATAGTATCCTGTGAGTTTTTAGCTCCTAATAAAAAACATTCAATCAGAAGAATGGATTTATTTACTTTTAATCATGCGGCAGTGATTAGATTTATATTTGATAGAAGTGATGAAGCAGGATCTTGGCGTAGACTAATGCCAGCGAAGCCTAAAAAGGGAAGACCTAAAATTAAGTCCAAATAATCGATGAATATACTAGACGGATTACCTTTTTTAGCCAATGCCGACAGTAGTACTGCAAGTAAACCTTTTTGTCTTAGTCCTTCTGTGGCTGCTATCACTCAGGAGCTAAAGAAAGATCCGATGATAGCAAGAGAGTTCCTAGGACTATTAGCTGGTGAAGGATCGGCGTTGTTGGATGTTGAGCTTAATAGTCCAGAAGCTTATTCTATAAGAGCTCATCTCAGAAGAGAATTTGGCATGAAGATGGCAGATGCAAGAGCTTATTTTGTAGACAAAGAGGGACGAGGAGAACATTTGGGATATATGTATGTTGTTGGTGATCAAGTGATAAAGGGCAGTCACTTTGTTCAGTTTATGGAAGCGGCATATGGACTATTGTTTAAGGCTCCTAATCTAAATACTAATGTTGAATTGCAAAGAGCCTTAGGCTGGCTTACTAAGGTTCTTCAATTAGCTACTTTAAAAACTTATAATGATCTTGATCTTGAGATTTTTGCTGATTTACGTCAAGTAAACGGTTTTAATGAGCAGAATATTGCTGATGCTGCAACTAAGTTTGCCAAGAAACAAGGTTTGGTTAATGGCAGTCCATTTATTACATTTAGGAGGAGTGATGGTGCCGATCTAACTAAAGCAGAAGTAGAAGCGGTAGAAGCATTTTTTGTAGGAATTTGTTATTGTTGTCCGGAGCCGGTTAATATATTACCCGTTTATTCTACTCTAACTGGTAATCAAGCTTTAGCTGCTAATAATGAAGGCTACCCAGCTTACCATTGCCGTCTTGGCACGAAGCTATTAATGAGTTTGGAAAATTATGGACATGCAATAACTATTCACACGCAAGATCTCTTAGCTCGTCGTTAGACTATACTATTTAGTTTTATTGAATAAGTTTAGATATTGTGGATATCCTGCTGCTTCCATCTCAGAGACCGGGATGAATCTCAGCGCTGCTGAATTAA
>CAYUFH010000128.1:0-2048 GCA_964444015.1 uncultured Gammaproteobacteria bacterium
TAACTACTATGGGTTCTCCATAGCGAAATATTTTAGATTTAAGATCCTTAGAATAAGCGACCAGTAGTGGAGTATAGGTGCCTGGACTAGTATACTGATGCGAAAGCGGTGGGAACTCATTTAACCTAGCAGTGAAATTACTATAAGTTCTATAGTAGTCATCACCCCAAAATAAAAAGACTGTATATGGATGACTAGTGGACTGAGCACTAGTTATGGAATAAGTAGCAGTAGCAGAGCCAGCACTGTAATTATTCTTAAATGCGTTCATTGAGAGCTGTAAATCAAGTGGAGCTTCGCTAAAGTCACTAATATCTTTTTGTTCAACCTTAATTTCATCCAAGAAACGAAATACTCTCTGCTTAAGATCAGGCGAATAAGCAATCAAAAGTGGTCTGTAAGTACCAGGCTTAGAATAGTTATGACTTAAACTTTGAGGGATACTAGACTTACTGGAGTAAGAGGCGTGTGAGCGATAAAAATCATCACCATAGAAAATAAAGACTGTAATAGCCTCATTAGTCACTTTTGAAGAATCTATAGTGAAAGTTACATTGGAGCTGCCGGCCAACAAATTGTCTGATTTATTACTGACAGAAACAGCTAAAGTCTCTATACTTTCAAACCCCGTTGTAGCCTTGGCTTCAAGCATCAAGAAATCTAGATGTAATTGTTGAAATAAAAGTACAAACAACATTGCAATGCGGACAGCAAATCTACGAAATATATAATTAGTTCGCTTACAACTTTGCAAAAACAACCTCGAATGAGAATCTTAAAGAAAAATTAAGTCAATTGTCAAGAAAATATAACAAAACTATTGAAAAATTATAAAGATTTGGGTTATGATAGACCCTCACGATTAAGAAGGAAGTACCAAATGAGACTAAACAAAAGACTATTATTGCAGATTTGCCTTATTGTAATAACGATATTTGGGCTTCAAAACAATAATGCCTTTGCCGAGGGTGATTTTATAACCATACACTCAGCAGTTTTCCATCCTGGACCAAATCTACCAGTAGGAGCGTTTGTGGAGTGGGATTTCAATGCTGATGGCATAACAGATTCAACTACTGCAGATTCAGCTTACGTCTTCCCTGGTCCAGGCAGCTATCCGGTGAAAATGAAAAGCACTAGTGCTGCTGGCGTCAACTCTGTAAGTAAAACAATAGTCATCGGTGAACAAGTCAATGCACCCGCACCAATTATCACTAAACCATGGCTAAACTCTTCCTGGAAATACAGAGTAAAACTTACAGTGCAAGCTGCACAAGTAAAAGGAAACTTAACAGGATTTCCTGTCTTAGTAGATTTATCTACTTTGCCAGCAAGTTTCTTTAGTAATAGCAAAGCTGATGGTAGTGATATAAGAGTCACAAGCTCAGATACTAAGACCGAAGTGCCAGTCCAATTAGTTAGCATCAATCCTGCCGCCAAGACTGGTGAACTATATTTTAAGGCTCCGACTTTATCAGCTACAGAAAATGTTTTCTATATTTACTATGGCAACCCTGCAGCAACAGCAGTAGCAGCTGATAGTAGCTTGGGAGCTAACAATACCTGGTCTGCTTACAGCGCAGTCTGGCACATGCAAGAAGATCCTAGTAAAACTGCTCCACAAATCAAAGACTCCGCAAAAAGTATTAATGGCACTACTCATGCCAGTATGGGTGCAGCCAACTCGATTAGCTCAAAAATTGGTCAGGGGCTAAATTTCGATGGAGCTGATGATGTAATTAGAGTTGGCGATAATTTATATTATTCAGAAACTAATACTTTTACTTATTCTTGCTGGGCTAAAACCACAGCTATAGGAGCTAGAACCATGATGGCTAAAGGTACTAATTCAAGCCCATATACCGGCATAAATTTCTTCAACTATGACGGTAAGCTGAGATTATCAATGGTTCCTGATCTTGGTGTTGGTCCTTCAATATGGAAAGAATCTACAGCCGTTATCAATGATAATAAGTGGCACCATCTAGTAGCCACTTATGATGGTTCTAAAACTAACGCTGGTATCAAACTATATGTAGATGGTATTG
>CAYUFH010000129.1:0-2010 GCA_964444015.1 uncultured Gammaproteobacteria bacterium
TTGTAATGATCTCCAATCCAGGGCTTTGGGATCTAGTTCGGCAATCTTATGGAGAACACTGGAGGTCCGGGATTGAATTTTATTTTTTATGAAGCGTAAACTTCTTTCAGCTGGTAACAAACGTGTAATGTGTCTTGTTCTTTGCTTAGTTTTAATTAATTCTTGTATTCTTTGAGCTTGCTTAGCTTCACATTGTTCGTGTTTATTTAGCTCTGTAGTTAATTCCTGCTTAGACTCCTCAACTTCTTTATCGTCTTGATTCTCAATTTCTTTGTCGGTTGTTGTATCCTCTTCGGCTGTTACCGCGAGCTTTTCTGTTGGGGTTGGACTCTCTGTGTGGAATACAGAAGCAACAACAGTAGACACGGAATCTATAAAACCACTAAAAGTATCTTTGATACTTGTAGAGATGCTACTGAATGCTGAAGAGCAGGTTTCGCTAATCCAATTGCAGCAGTTACTTAGTAGTGAAGATGCATCCTTGAATAATGAAGAACCGCTTTTAACTACGGAGTCGAACGAACTGCTAATGAAGTCACAGCCTTTTTGGCAAAGCTTAGGAACTTCATCTGTAATCGTCTTAATAGCAGAGCTAAGAGGCTTTACTAAATAGTCATCACAGGCTTTGCAAGCACTCTCAATTAGACTTGGCTGTTTAGCCTCGTTAGTTTTCGCATTTGAATCCTCGGATTTAGCTTTAGTTGTTGCTGATTGATACGGATCGACAACTTCTTTTACTTTAGTCTCTTCCTTACACGGCTCCACCGTAGCGGCAGCCCTTCCGGTAATCTTTGGAATGCAGTCCCAAAATACCCTCTTGGTCGCTTGAACCATTTCATAGAAATTCATATTTACCACCCATTAGGTCAAGCTGTATTTACAAAGTAGGGGTATTTACCTATTTGATAATAATTTTGTCGAGAATTAGCTCTGAGAGCCAATAGGCAAGATAATATGCCCAATATTTTTTGTAGATTATATCATTATAATGATCTAATTCTTAATGTTATAGTGGGCTTATGACTCTTGAGTCCTCTTTTATTGACGAGATAAGTACTGGCGTTTTTGCTTTAAGTTCTAGTTACCAGTTTCGCTACGCTAATTCAGCAGCGGCTCGTTTACTTGGGGTTCCACAGGAGCATCTTTCAGAGTTAAGTACTTCAATTAATAGTCTAAGTCCAGCTTTCGGGCGTTTACTTGCACGCGTGGCTCGCGGTGAATTTAAATCTGGATCGCGCGAAGCTTTGCATATTACAGCTAATGCTCAGTATTTATCTGTGACTATTACTATTTCTCAAGCTGGCGATTATATTTTTGAAATCAGTCCATTGCAGCAGCAGGATATAAGCAAATCTACGCATGAACTGAAGCGCCCAATTCAAAACATTAAGGCCTTAATCGAAGCGTTGATGCTTGGTGCCAAAAATGATACCGCGATGCTTGATAGATATCTAGCTAATATTTCTCTTGAAAGTGATCGTCTCTCACGTTTAGTTACGGACATGCTTAAACTTAATTACTTGGCTCGCGGGGTGATAGAACCTCGCAAGCAAGAGGTTTTGCTAGCACCAATGATTAATAAGATTTTTGAAGCAATGGCAGCTAAAGCTAAAAGCAAAGAGATAGTTCTTAAATCTAGTTTAGACGATAATGCAACTTTAGTTGGTGATCCAGAATTAATTGAGCATATGCTTGAAAATCTAATTGATAATGCCATCAAATATAATCACCGTGGTGGTAGCGTGCGTGTGGAGCAGGATAAAGTTCACAGCATTACTATTAAAGATACTGGTATTGGCATTCCTAAAGCTGATATTGAGAGACTTGGCGAAGAGTTTTATCGTGCTAGTGGCTCAGAGTCAATACCTGGTACAGGTTTGGGCTTAAGTTTAGTGCGTAGTATCGTAGATCTACATTCAGGTACGCTAGAGATAGAATCCAGTCAGGCTACGGGTTCTGTGTTTACTGTGCGTTTTTGATATAATCAATACCGAGCAGACTAAACGATCG
>CAYUFH010000130.1:0-1998 GCA_964444015.1 uncultured Gammaproteobacteria bacterium
AGCTAGGTACTGTAAATATGCCATAGAGAGCATCTTCTGTTGGGGTGAAGCTACTGATTAGCTCGTTGATATCTATGCCTGCTAGGTTACCGCTGATAGCACCCACCATATAGCCAGTAGGCAAGTCACTAGTGAAAGTTGCATGAGCATTGATTTCCCCTGAGCGCTTAGAGCCGTGGCTGGCTGTTAGTACCAGGCGTGATGAGTTGATATTAAAATATGCTTTTTGTTTTTCTATAGCATTTATCGTGAAGTTAAATGGAGCTTGAGCACTAGCTATCATATGACGTGCTGGGCTTTTGCCTAGTCTTACCCTATCTAGTTTCGCTTTGCCTGAGCCGATAAGATCATGCAGTAGGTCACCTTTGATTTCAGCATCGATAACTACTTTATCGCTATCTTGCGGGCTCATTAGTATGGCTCCGAATAATTTTTTGCGCAGAGCTAGAGGCAAGTCTATGAAATTTAAATTCAGCTTAGCCTTACCTTCTATAGCTAAGACTTTCATGGTTTTAAGTTTATCGAGATCTGGTATGGGACCTAGAGTACCTTTATACTCAAATACAGATCTTTTACTGCCGTAGATATTTGCCCAGATTCTAGATTCAGCTACTTGATTGCTTCTTAGCCCTTTAATCTCGGCGCTCAGTTTAGGTATAACTATTTCTTTTTGTTTAGGGGGTCTTAATACTAGTGTCATATCTGAGACTTCTATCCTCGTGATATTTAGCTCGCGCCTTAGTAAGGGTATTAACTCTAAATCTAGCTCTACTCGCTTAGCAGCGAAGCCACCACTGTGTTTTATATCTTTGATTTCTATAACTGGGTTTAGTTTTAGTAGGTTAGCAATACTAAAACCTATATCGCCGATTTCCAGTTTGACCTTAGGGTCACCAGCTGAAGCGCTAGCTTCTATATTTTTGATGATTTCTTGTTTGATGGTTTCTTTGAAGCCGAGTTCGAATATGAGATATAGAATGAAAAATAGACTAGCTATCACAGACAGGCTAATTATGATTAGTTTCTTTTTTGTCATAATTCTCCTGGCAATGACAAGTGGTGCACTCGTGTTTGAGAGCACCAAAACGTGACGCAGGTCACGTTTTGGTTATGGTAGCTGAGGGCAGATTTGAACTGCCGACCTGTGGGTTATGAATCCACCGCTCTCACCAACTGAGCTACTCAGCCATTTGCTACCAATATAGCTTGGCGCATATTATAGTCGCATGTATATATCAAATATGCAATATTTGTGGCTCTGTAGAGCCATTTTTTATTAATTTCTTTAGGCCGCAAATGAAATATCGTGCTTAGAGCTATTTATGACATCAAGATCTGAGCCGATAAGGGATCTAGCTTCTCTACTAATGGTCTCCTTATCTTTACGGAAAGTATTGATACTATTTTCTCTTACCCTATTATTCATTTCGACGGCAATAGGAGTTAATTTAAGTATTGATGATAACTGTCTGTGAATATCTAATAATTTTTCAACTTTGACTTCATTTCTACCTTCAATACTAAAGGCTATTAATTGGGCGTTAAGCACTTTTGATAGACTTGGCATTTTTGCAACTATCTCTTTGATTTTTTCTGGTTGCATCTCTGAGAGAACCAGAATATCACTATAGAAATCTATTGCAGCATTAAGCTTTTGATCTTGATCACCGGTGACAACTATGTGCCCGCTATCGCTAATTAGTGTGTCGATAGCATTCATATGTTGTCTGCTTGTAATAAATTGATGTGCTAGAGCTTTTAGCTCAACTGGTATATTTAACTCACTTAGTGCCACTTTAGAAGCCTCGTCTCTTAGCTTATTGTAGGTATGTCCAGCTTCTAGTTTTCTGAGAGCTTTAATTTGTGTGCTCTCTTTAATAGTCCTACCATAATCGTTATTAACAGTTAGTAGTTGATTTGGTTTCTCTTGTTTGGCGACTATATGCTGAGCTAGTTTTTCGTAGATTCTGTCTTTAGATTCTTCATTGACGGTATTAT
>CAYUFH010000131.1:0-1991 GCA_964444015.1 uncultured Gammaproteobacteria bacterium
GATAACCGGCACCGAGTGGATCAGAATCTGGATTGAGAAATATAGTTAGGCGTTGCTGCTGATATTCCTTGAGTAAACTCCAAAGAAAAGGTCTAACAATAATGGAAGCGATATTAGTGGCGATTAGTATAAATAAACCAGCCATACGTAGTGGCTCACGCCAGACTTGGTAGTAATAGGCAACGCTAGCAACTAAGATCAGCATAAACACTAGTGCTGCTACCGTTAGGTTCATACTAAACCAAGGATGCGAGTAATCAAAGATTTTATAACCGAGTGAGGCACAAATCGCAGTGATAAGTGGTGAGATTAGTACTAGTAACTGTACTATGCTTGCTCCCGCCCAAAACAGCATGCCTAAGGTGATTGCGATATAAACAAGAGTAGTACCTAGATCAGGTTGTAGTAGTACTAGTATTGCTGGCGGCGCGACTATCGCTGCTGTCTTAAAAATATCGAAATAATCTCGCACTGGATTGCTGGATAAATAATTAGCAAGAATAATAATTAGACAGATTTTAGCCAGTTCACTAGGCTGCAAACTAATGGGACCTAATTGTAACCATCGCTGCGCACCTAGAACTGTACTGCCGAATACTTTAAGGATAAGAAGAAGGATAATATTGAACCAATATATTATCCCAGCGAAATTACGGTAGAGCTGTATCTCGATGTGATGATGCATCCAAGCAACTGCTGAAAAGCAAATCGTAAAATAAACAAGTTGTTTCAAAAGAAAACTACCACTAGCAGTACTGGTTTGTACAAAAAACCCGAAGCTAATTAGAGCTAGTGTTGCATAGAGAAGCTGCCTGTCACCGATGCGACTGAGTATTTGTTCTAGTTGTTGCTTGAGCGGCATTGGTATTTATTATGCTATATACTGTGTCATTGCGAGCGTAGCGAAGCAATCCACTAAATGGATCGCCGCGCCCCTTTGGGGCTCGCGATGACATAAATGACAGACCTTAATGCCAGCTACAAGCATAATATTAAATTTTGGGAAGATGCCTGGCAGCGTGTTAAGCACCCTTATCGTAAACTTGCTGATCTTGATTACCTTGCTGAGATTCCTGAAGTTTTCAAACAATATAACTGTAAAACTATTTTAGATATAGCTTGCGGTTCAGGATGGCTATCTTTTTACTTAGCTTCTTTTGGGTTTAAAGCTATGGGCGTAGATATATCGGCATCAGCGATTGATTTAGCTAATCGTTGGATTACAGAAGACGCTGCGCGTCATTGCGAAGCATCTGTCATTGCGAAGCAATCCATTAGTGGCAGTAAGGGGGTCCTTGACGACGATGATAAAGCATCTTGTGCTACTACTAGTACCGATCAAGAAGTGAAAGCCACAGCTGAAGCGAAGTTCTACGTTGCTGACATGATGAACTTAGCCCCCCTCTCTAAAGAGTTTCCAGCAGAGGGTTTTGATGGCTTATTAGTGAATGCAGCTTTTGAGCATTTGGATTATGCACGCGGGCGTGAATTTCTGGAGCATGTTAGTCACTATATGAAACCAGGTGGCATTATGTTTGCGATCTTCGATAAAGTTGGTGATGGTGGTAAGGGCGAATATATAGAACTAGAAGATGGTACCAAACAATACACTGATAAGTTTCGTGATGGCATGTTTCTCAGGTATTACTCTGATGATGAGCTTAAAGACCTATTAACTAAAAGTGCTTGGGAAATTCTAAGTTGGCGGGAGAATGCATTAGGTAGTCGCATCGTAGTTGCTAAGGTGGGTGGATTGCTTCGCAATGACAATGCTCCGTCATTACGAGGTATGGAATGTCTAAGCAATCCACTTGCGCCTAAAGAATCCACAACTAAATTAATCAATCTTCACAGCTTAATTTCAATTGGAGCAGCAGCTTTGGTATATTTCATTTACTCCAAAACTTTTGGGCAAGGAGTCTTAGTTATAAGTGCGGTGCTAAATTTATACTTAAGAATGCTTTGTTTTGGCTTTGCAGCTCAGCTGCAAC
>CAYUFH010000132.1:0-1938 GCA_964444015.1 uncultured Gammaproteobacteria bacterium
TGAGATTGCTTACAATTTACAATACTGACTAATATTATGATGAGTTTTATCGAAAAGTTCTCGCAAGTTCATTGCTACTTTCTGATATTCAGCAGCATCAACCCAAGCCTCTTCAGGCATAGCAATAGACTCTGGTACCTCTAGGCAGAACATACTATGCTTGCGAGTTTTTTCACACGCCAAACTACCATCATGTATGCGACTAATAATAGAACGAGTAAGCTTAAGTGACATTCGCTGCCCCTTACCATACTCACCACCAGCCCAACCAGTATTCAGCAGCCAACAATTCACATCATGCTTGGCAATTTTAGCAGCAAGCAAATCCCCATAAACACTAGGTTTCAATGGCATAAACGGTGCACCAAAACAATGACTAAAAGTAGCCTTAGGCTCTTTAATACCTTGCTCTGTTCCAGCAACTTTAGCAGTGTAACCTGTTAAGAACTCACGCTTAGCATCAGCTGGTGAGAGTCTAGCCACTGCAGGCAAAACCCCGAAAGCATCACAAGTTAGCATAATAATATTACGTGGATGCTTGCGCACAAACCTATCAGCAAACACCAACGGATCTAATTTAGCTAATGCTTCACCTGTAAGTGAAAGAGGAATATAACTAAGCGGATATGAGACTCTACCATTCTCGGTCATACTAATATCGTTATAATCTAGCTCACCATCTTTCATCACCACGTTTTCTAATGTAGCGCCATGGCGCCTAGTAGTTGCGTAAATCTCTGGTTCAGTTGCCAGGCTCAGTCCCACGGTTTTAGCGTAGCAACCATGCTCGAAGTTAAAAACCCCGGTATCATTCCAACCATGCTCATCATCACCAATAAGATAGCGTCCAGGCTCTGTTGATAAAGTAGTTTTACCAGTCCCTGAAAGTCCAAAAAATATCGCAACATTCCCATCAGCGCTGGTATTAGCAGAACAATGCATAGACATCACTCCTTGCTGTGGTAGTAGATAGTTAAGAATACCGAAAACAGATTTTTTCATTTCGCCGCCATATTTGCTACCAGCGATTAATACTTCACGCTCAGCGAAATTCACCAGAATAAAAGTCTCGGAGTTGAGCCCATAACGCTTATAATCCCCCACCTTAAAACTTGGTATATCTATAACATGATACTGAGCTTTATATGCTGCCTGTTCCGCTGCTGATCTAAGTTTCAAGGGTTCAAGCATATTGCGCATGAATAGTGAATGCCAAGCCAGCTCAGTTATAGTACGTACATTAATACTGCTACTAGGATCAGCGCCTGCTACTAAATCTTGCACAAACAATTCTCGCTCACTAGCATAAGCAAGAAACTGCGCGCGAATAGCTTTATAGCTTTCTTCTGAAATAGGTTTATTCACTTCACCCCAAGACACCAAGGCTTCACTCGCTGCATTACTTACTATAAATCTATCGTTCACTGCTCTACCTGTATGCGGCCTAGTATCTGCCACCAGAACTTCTTGATTTGAGATTTGAGTTTCACCGCGCGCTCGTGATTCACGATATAAATCTTCAGAACTAAGATTCTGCAAAATCTTAGTTTGCGAGCTGATACCTAAATAATCTAATGAAAGAGACATGCTAGTTTCACTTTAACTCTAGTTTTAAATCAAGGCCCTACAATTATCTTATCTTTGCTCTTTGTTTTATCAATACTTAGATATTGGGCATAATATTAATAGTGCTTATTAAGGAGCCAAAAATTTTATGAAAAGAGCAAAAGTAACAGTAATCGGTGCAGGTAACGTAGGAGCTACAGCAGCTCAACGTATCTCTGAAAAAAATCTCGCTGATGTAGTTTTAGTAGATGTAGCTGGTGGCATTGCTGCTGGTAAAGCTCTAGATCTAATGGAAGCGCGTCCAGTTGAATTGCATGATCGCAGTATTACTGGCGGCGATGATTATGCTCTTAGCGCTAACTCAGATATAGT
>CAYUFH010000133.1:0-1921 GCA_964444015.1 uncultured Gammaproteobacteria bacterium
TGCTACTACTTTAGTGATTCTTTTTAAAGCGTCTTCTCTACTCATGATTGTTGTGCTTCCTTCTGTCATTTATTTACCTCGAAAAATGGGCGCCACTGCGCCTACTGGCTACCAAGAATACTACATAAAGAGTCCACCATCAACCTGTATTACTTGCCCAGTTATATAGTCAGAATCCTCACTAGCAAGGAATAATGCGGCTTTGGCAATACTATCCACTGAACCAAAGTCTCCAAGCGGTATGTTTTCTTTATATTTATTTTGGGTTTCCTCGCCTAGTTGATCAGTCATCTCGGTAGCAATAAAGCCTGGTGCAATGCAGTTTACACGGATACCACGACGACCATATTCCTTCGCTAGAGCTTTACTAAAACCAATCATACCCGCCTTGGTAGCGGCATAGTTAGTCTGTGCTGGATTCCCATGTAAGCCCACTACACTGCTCATATTAATGATGCTACCTGAGCGTTGCTTAGACATAGCTTTGACGGCTGGCTGGCAGATATAAAAAAGGCTATTAAGGTTAGTGTTAATCACGCTAGTCCACTCTTCTTCCTTCATTCTTATAAATAAATTGTCTTGAGTGATACCAGCATTGTTAATCAGCACATCGAGCTTGCCATTCTCACTAACTACCGCTGTAATCAGAGCATCAATTGCAGCCTTATCAGAGATATCACAACTTTTATAAGTCACTTTGGCGCCAGTTATCCCAGCGCTAATCTCATCAGCGGCTGACGAGCTCGCGGCTCTTCCAGTGATAATTACCGTTGCAGCTTCTGCGGCGAATAATTTGGCAATGGCTTTACCTATACCACGAGTACCACCAGTTATCAAAGCTACTTTATTACTTAATCTATTCATATAGTTGATCCTGCTGACTTATCTCTGCGTACGCATTTTATCACTAAGTACCTTGTAATTGTTTCATTGCATCAGCAAGCACACCATTAATAAACTTCGGTGCTTCAGCCGAGCAATATTTATTGGCTAGTTTAAGAGACTCAGATACTACTATTTCTTTAGCGATGTTCGATCCAATCATCTCAGAAAGAGCTAATCTAATTAAAGTTTTTTCAGTCTTATGGATACGCTTGATATCCCATGATTTAGAAACTTCAGCAATAAGAGTATCTACTTCATCTAAATTCTCTACGTAATTAACTAACAACTCAGTTGCAAACTCTTCTACACTTTTATCGTGATAGTGCCAGTAGAGCTCAGGCACTTGCAAAGCTTCGCGCACATAACTTATAGACTCATAACATTTATTCAAGTGCTCAATGAATTCATCAGTCTGAGGAAGTTTTACTGGTTTAGATTCTATATACTGTTCGTTTTGCGGGTGGCTAATTTGATACTCAAGGACATAACGCTCAACCTTAATAAATGCTGACTCGGCTTGCTTAAGATTGTCGCGACTAAAATCTGCGAGCGTGCGCAAAGCCGATAGACAGATCGCTTGCAGATCAGTCTTAGCTAATTTCTTGAGGTTGATGTTTTCAGTTTTCTGAGGCAGCTGAAACAGTGCCAGAAACGCGAGCTCTCTCGCTCCGCTGCGTTTTTCCATTGCATGGCTTATTATAAGCCCAGACTCTCAAGATAATTCTTAAGCTGCCAATCAAGAACCTTAAAACAAGCTCTGAAACTATCATTAACAAAGCTTTAGAACAGAATCTGAACTTTCTTCGAGCAATTATAAAAAAAACTTGAAATTTATTAGGGCTTTCTGCTACTATCATGAGTCGGGAATGAAGTCAACAATTTCTTAAGAATTGAGCTTCGGGGCAATATGAGGGGAACAGAGAGACAGATAGGGATAGTACTACTCTTCTACCTAGTTTTGTTGCCGTGCTGGCAACAAGTACTAGCAAAGACGGCAAGTCATGGGGACGAGCCGCCACTGGTATTAGAGTTCATA
>CAYUFH010000134.1:0-1892 GCA_964444015.1 uncultured Gammaproteobacteria bacterium
CAACGCCTAACTATATTTCTCAATCCAGATTCTGATCCACTCGGTGCCGGTTATCACATTATCCAAAGCCTCTATGCTATTGGTAGCGGTGGTTTCTTTGGTAAGGGACCGCGCGCTGGAGATCTTACTCAAGGACATTTTGTACCTGAGCAGCATACGGATTTCGCTTTCTCAGCTATAGGTGAGGAACTGGGTTTCATTGGTGCTTTTCTAGTAATTGCACTCTATGCTTTTCTTAGCTTAAGGATTATTCATGCTGCAAGTAAATCTACTGATAAATTCAACGCTTTAGTTGCCGTAGGTATATTCTCAATGTTACTATTCCATATCTTCGTTAATATAGGGATGAATCTTAGCTTAATGCCAATTACTGGCGTGCCATTACCTTTCTTGAGTTATGGTGGTACTTCAATGTTAGTAAATTTATTTCTAGTCTCGCTTGCGCTGAAAGTGTCACAAGCAAATCAATTAAATGCTAGATCGAGGTAATTATAATCCAAACCCAGACCCTACAAACTGCTCAGGATCAGTACTGATACCATGTGCGTAAACACCCCAATGTAAGTGAGGACCAGTAGATATGCCGGTATGACCGACAGTACCAATTTTATCGCCAGCCTTAAGTAGATCACCAACTTTAACATCAACAGTATTTAAGTGCATATAAATAGATGTAATACCATGACCATGATCCAAAATCACAGAGTTACCATGCACGACGAAACCTTCTTTCTCATAGCCAGCCATAACTACTTTGCCAGCAGCAGGTGCAGTCACTAGTGAACCAGTTCCGGCAGCGAAGTCTAGACCTTTATGATAACTATCAACAGGAGCATTATTATATGAACGCTTTACACCGAAAGGACTGGATTTATATGCTTTATTAGGATAAACAAACTTACCGGTCCAGAGTTTAGTTTCTGAGCTTGCATGCAAGCCTGAGCCTACAGCACTAAGTTCTTTAGCAGTAGCCACCAAATCATCTTTATCATCAGCAAGATGAATATGCTGAATACCTTTTTGATTGTCTATAACTTTAATATTATATTCTTTGGACCAATCACCAGATTTAGCAACAAGCTTATAGTCACCGGGTTTAGTTAGATTCTCAACTGGAATTGCTGACCAGTAGCTCTTGTCACCAGTCTTATAGCTAGTAAATTCTCTATCCGTAAAATATATAGTGGGTTTATGTTTCTGCTCAGCAAACTTAGCGATAATCACCTGGCCCTGCTTAGCTATAGTTTTATCAAGCTCTAGACTGGGAGCAGCAATTGGACTTGCAGGGACGACGCTTGCCACTTGAGCCATAACGATAGTTTCGAGGCGTTCAACACCAGGAGTAACGGCATGGACGAGGTTAAAATTAATTAGAAGTAGCAGTGTCATCACAAACCGTGATAGCGGCGTGGTAATAATCCATTGATGGATTGCTTCGCTTCCCTCGCAATAACGAGGCACATGCACGTGATAACGATCATTGTGAGAAGGGCGAAGCAATCCATAACTAGTTTTCATAAATTCTACTCTAATAACTTAGCATAAGCCGACGCAGTTGCTACAAGCTCAGCATGTGAGCCCATCTCTTTAATCTCACCATCTTCTATATAAATTATCCGATCACATTTCTGCACTGTACTAAGACGATGAGCAATAATTAGCATAGTACGCTCTTGCATTAACTTCTCGATAGCATCTTGCACTAGTGCTTGTGATTCGTTGTCTAAAGCACTTGTAGGTTCATCAAGTATCACTATCGGTGCTTTACTATAGAAGGCTCGCGCTAGAGCGATACGTTGTTTTTGACCTACAGAAAGCTTGGAGCCACGCTCACCAATATCAGTATCCAAACCAATCTTAGAACTAAACTCCTCGACGTGAGCAGCTTTGAG
>CAYUFH010000135.1:0-1863 GCA_964444015.1 uncultured Gammaproteobacteria bacterium
ATGAAGAGCTCTCATTAGCGCCGTTCAAGAGCTTAACTTCATATTTCCAATCAGGCACGTAGGAAGAAGAATCAGCAGTGGTTGCTAATCTTAAGCGCAGGTTTTGATTATTTGCTTGAACTATAATCGATTCGGCATTACCCAAATCACCAGCCACTTGATCCCAGAACCCTACTATATTCAAGGCGACATTGCGAGTGTCATAGAAGCAAGCACCATGTGATTTAGTTAGAGCGTTATCTCTCAGGTAATTAGCTACTGATGCTGGGACATAAGCATATTTATTATTAGCTAGAGCTGAGCTATATTTATCAAATACATTTTTCTCCATATAATCAGCAAGAGCATCATCAGATTTAGTGCCGTTATTAAGATAGAAATAACTACAGTAAAGTCCATCCTGGAGCTCTAGCGGATCAAAAGTTAAACCGACATGACCGCTTGCATTATCAGCCTCCTTAGTGGCTTTCGCTTGCAGTATCTTATACTCACCAGTATGAACACCCTTACTAGTCATTCTATTAAGCAAGAAAGCATTCATAACAGTCTTAGCAGTAGTATCTAGAGATAGTGCTACTAATCGCTTAGAATTGGCGTTTTCATCTTCCTTAACAATAACGTTAAGGTTACTAACGGTAGGTTTAACTGGCGAGCTAATTAGTTTAATCTCCTTAGCTAGCACACCAAAATCATGCGGATTGCTAAGCTCGATTTGAATATCTAAATCACCAGAGGCTAAATCAAAAGCATCAGATACTACTCGATAGAACTTCTTAGTATCTCCAGGAGTTTTATTTAAAACAACTTTATTGTTAACTTTAATTTTAATACCATCAAAACGATTACCATTAAGATCCAAAGCAAGCTTGGCTGAAGAGCCAGGCGAACTCAAAACCCGAAGACTCTTAGAGCTTAAGGTACCAGCTGAACCATAGAACACATAGCCAGAGCCAGGAACGAAATGGTGATTAGCTTGAGCAGAAGAACTAGTGATAAAGAAATAATCCGCTTTATCAAGCAAATTAATGGTAGCTGCATTGCCATCACGCAGATCTAGGCTTAACTGGGATCCAGGATTCTTAGTACTCAACTTAACCAGTTTCTGAGCTGAATGTATAGCTCCAGATTTATCCTTTTGTTTGACTTTCAGATTAAATTCAGATCTAGAGAAATCATCAGCAAACAACAGTACATCAATAGTGTTCGAATTAACAAAACTAGATTTGCGAACCACGAAAGTATCACCTAGCGACACAAGCACCTCATGATTGTTAGCGCAGAAATTAGACCCACTAATTCTCAATACGCGAGCACCCTTATCACGATCTAAGCCAACTACTTGCGGACTAATTGTTTGAACGTTGCTAATAGTAATAGCTTGAGCTGAAGCCTTGAGACATTGCGCGCCACCAGAATTATCACGAGAGAGATTTAAAGACTTAGCAACTTCGAAATTAGAGCTATTGATAGGTAAATCATCTATATTATAAAAATCATTCAGCGGAGTAGTTCTCACTAATGCCTTAGGCGCTGAATTATTAGTATCATCTGAGATATTTTCCGAGCTAAGTTCCTCATCAGCCAAAGGAAGATAAGCTGGAATTGCAGTAGGTATAGTAGCGGTCTTCGCGCCAATAGTAACCGCTCTACTATAAGCATTAGCTTGAAGCCCTGAAGAATCAACTACAGTTAACTTAATGTAATAAGTACCAGCACTAGCATAACTATGATTAGCTGTAATCCCTTCAGCGATAGTGCCATCACCGAAATCCCATTCATAGGATGCTATATCGTGACTCTTAGGGTCATAACTATTTTCGGCACTAACTGAAACTAGAGCGGAATTTACACTCTGATCAAGTT
>CAYUFH010000136.1:0-1863 GCA_964444015.1 uncultured Gammaproteobacteria bacterium
TGATGGTTCCAGTAGGCAAAGCCTTAAAGCCAGCCAGAGAGAGGGGCGGTCAGCTACCACTAGAAGACGTTGTGCTGCGCGACCATTTCTAGTCATTCCGTCTTTAGGTCGAGTTTGTCTATCTCAGAATTATAGAAAGAGCTAGTTCTAATTAGTTCGGCTTTAGCTTTTTTGAGATCTGGCTTATATTCCATAGTTAAGATCCCTGAAGGAAACTCTTCGCGTAAAAATTTGACTTTCTTTCTATCTGCAACTTTCGCGTAAACAACTGGCGCCCAAGAATCAGAATTAACATAGCGAGATTCTTTAAACGGACCTTCTCCATCTCTAACAAAACCACGCTTATCTGCCTGCTTATGAGTGTGACCAAAACAAACCAGATCTATATCTGCATTAGTAGCAGCAATTCGCCCCGACTCTTCATGCTGAGCCTTATTACTATCACTGAAATATTCCTTACACTTATCTACTAAATTAATTGCAAAAGTTTGAGCCTTAGGGCTACTAGCTAATTTTTTACTCAGCCATTTAGGGACTTTTTCAATCCAGCGGTGCATTAGACTAGAAAAAAAACCTCGACTACAAAGCTCAGCTATGTGCTTATTACAATCACTAATAAGAGACAAAAGATTATTTGCAAAATCAGCTTTAATCAACTCAATTTTGTCAGCCAAAGCTGTTAAACTCTCTCCCTCCAGGCAACGTTGACTATATTTTTTCACAAGCTCACCCATATAAAGCCAAAAAGTTGTTAAAGGTCTAACATTCGCGACATTCTCCACCTGCTGAGAAAACTCATCAAGCAACTCTTTAGCATTTGCCGATACTCCGACTTTAAGCTTTTGAATAGCTGACATAGTTTGCTTAGTAAATTTATGAGCAAGATAGGTAATCAAGTCCCCTGCATTAAGCCCTTCAGAGTCACTTTGATTAAATCTATCTAGATCTTGCCCGTGACGAGCATAAAATTTCATCTCAGGGATTTTAAGCTCACTAGTAAAAATCAGTTTCTTAGAATCAGCACCAAGACCAAGAGCTGTTCTAATCTGGCTTTGAGCTTGCTTACTACGCCAAATAAAGTTATCATGATTACCTCTAATAAAAACTATTTTATGATTATCAGAATATCCAAGAAATTCAGCAAGCTCTTTGATTAAATCTTGGTTAGACTTTAAGATTTCATCTAAAACTTTATTAGTCAGTTTCTCGTTTACTAGTTCACCATTAACTTTATACGGGACATGACCCTCTCCATAAATAGCTGCTGATCCAGTAATCTCAAAACTATCTCCATTAAAAACCAAAACTTCAGATCGATCAGATTCTAGAGCTCCCTGCCGGGCTTCTTGATTTAACTTACGTAAATATTTCAGTAAATGAAACTTATCCTTATCGTGCGACTGTGGACGATTTCCCTTGTCTAGTTCGATAGCATGTAGGAAGGGTAACCTTAAATGTAAATCACTAAAAACTTGTACTCTAGCTTCACTTAAATTTTGAAAACCACTGAGACAGAGTTGCTCTCCTTCGCCAAAGAGTTTACTCTCAGCAAAGGAGATACTTGGATATGCAATCGCAGTCACCGCAATCAATATAACATTAAGAGATGAATGCTGCTAAAATATAGACTTGTGAGCGATTTAACCAGTAAAACAGCCTTAGAACTTAGAGATTTATTCCTATCCAGACAAGTATCAGCTACTGAAATAACTAGAAATTACTTAAGCCGCATCGATAAATACGATGAAGGCATTAATTCGTTTATTAGTCGCTGCGACAATATCGCACTAGAAACCGCGGGGAAACTCGACGCTAAACTTGCTAGCCTCGGTACTAAAACTACTCAAGAGCTAATCACTGAGA
>CAYUFH010000137.1:0-1834 GCA_964444015.1 uncultured Gammaproteobacteria bacterium
CAATGCTTGCGCTCTGTAGTCTTATCGAAATTTTGAGCCTTGATTTGTCCTACTACTTCTACTATTGTTTGTTTAAGAGACTTAAGATCATCTTCAGTAACAGAAATAGCTTGTTTATGGAATTTACCATCACTGTCGCTTTGTACGAAATCTATTTCACCGCGCAGCATTTCGGCTTTAAAAAGCCCACTTTTGCGCGCTAAATCTATCAAGAGTTTATAGAAAACTATTTGTCTATGGTAATCACCATCTGGCTTTAGGGCACTAGACTTGCTAGTTGGATTGCCAGTTTTATAATCTACTACTATAGCTTTGCCATCAGCACTTATTTCTATTTTATCGAGCTTACCTTCTAGTTCTATGCCTTCGTAGCTTAGACCCTTATGTCCGAAATTATACTCGAGCAATAATTCTAAGCTTCTATCGTAGAACTTGTCTTTGTACTCACTAAAATATTTGCTCAGAGTATCTTTGCCGAAACTCAGACTATCACTATAGTCTTGGCTGCTCATGTTTTCTTCTAGTAATCTTTGCTCGAAGCAAGAGAGTAAGAAGGCCAAGTCGTTCACGCTGTCATTAGAGCCGGCTTTAATACGAGTAGCCAGATCGAAGAGGGCATTATGCACAGCACTGCCGAAGCAAGCGTGCTTAGTTTTAGCAGCAGGCACGCGCAAAAGGTTCTGGTAGAAAAATAATCTAGGGCATCTTAGATAATTATTGAGATGGGTGACTGAAAGCTTATAACCACTCAGCAGTTCGGCGATAAAATCATGCTCCAAGGATAATATATTATCCATATTATCTACGTATTTAAACTGAGCTGCAAGCATCTCAAGTTCAATCTCTGAGAGGTTCTCATTATTGCTGCGCACTATATTATGTAATTCACTAATGAACATCGATGGATTAAGCTCGCGAGCATTAGTGTTCTTGCGATGGTAACTGATATTAAGACTTTTGCGCGCTCTAGTTATAGCCACATAGAATAACCTACGCTCATCTTCGTTAGCATCTTCGCGCACTCTGCCAGCACTAGAGCGCAAACTAAGAGCTAGTGGTAATTTGATTTTGCTGTGATCGCCTTTATTACCCCAAGATTTATCTATGCAGCTATATATGAAAACATGATCGAACTCTAGACCTTTAGAACCGTGGGCGCTCATTAGCTGTACGGCTCCCTTGTTGCTACTTATAGACTTGGATTCAAGCCTCACGCTATTTTCGATAGCAGTATCTATATAGTAAATAAAATCCTCAAGATCGAAGCGCGCACCAGTATCTTTGTCGCGTTGGTGGCGTAGCTTACTGGCTCTAAGTGGTGAGCCGTTCTTCTCAAGTTTCTTAAGCTCAGTAAATAGAGCACTAAGATTATTGATAGCTTCGATGCGATTAGTGCTATTAAGCGTGTAAGGTAGATAATTAAAATCCCTAATCATTTTTTCGAAGAACAATTCGAAACTCAAGTTTGCAGCGCTGAAACCCGCGTTAAGAATGGCATTGGCGAAGCTTTTAAATTTATCATCAGTAGCAAGATACTCAATAAAACTTAAACCCTCGACTTGGCGGCGTTCTTGATGGTACTTAGATACTATCTTGAAGACATCATGTTGAGTAACAGTGCTTAACAGCTCTCCTTGGCGCAAGAAATCGTAATTAAGTAATCTAAATACTAAGTTAGAGTCCTTAGGTTTGGCGATGACCTTGAATAAATCTACTAGCTGTAATATATCTAAGTTTTCTAGTACATTTTCTTGTCCTTTAATTAAGCAAGGCACTCCCAGCTTATAAAGTGCAGTTGCTATAGTCTCAGAGTGTCTGTGTTCACGATAAAGAA
>CAYUFH010000138.1:0-1828 GCA_964444015.1 uncultured Gammaproteobacteria bacterium
ACAGCCTCTCCGCTAACTTCACCAGTTGCAGCATTGATAGGTACAAGCTCAACAATCACACCTTCGGGATTATCAGTATTAAACGGTGCTATGGTGCGGGCTTGCTTCATCGCAGCTAAGCGCTTAAGAGTTCTAGATCTAAAACTATCAGCATCACCTTCTGGAATAGTTACTCTGCCACTAACCTGAATAGGCTGAGCATCTAAATTAAATTTGCCTTTGTATGGCTTAAGCTTGTAACGCTTAGCATCACCAGCAGCAAACTTAATAGTGAATGGTGAGCTTGCTGTCTTAGTTACATCCGAGTTAACTAAAGTTACAGTAATAGGTTCACTAACACCAATAACGCCATCAACATATGGAATAGCAACAGTAGTGCTTGGAGTAGTAAATAATTTAGAGTTTAATTTCAAGGTTGCATTAATAGCACCTGAGCCCGTGAGGGAAGCAATATTGTCATTAAGAGTGACAGAGAAAGTCACCGAATTACTACTATCATTGAAGCGTAAGTTCTTCTTACTTGGGACTATATTAACTGCTAAGACCGGTATTACTGTTGTAAAAGCCGTTATAAGAGAAAAAAGGACTCTAGTGTTTTTATTCATAATATATATAGAATAGTCCCTAATTAGAGATTTTCAAAACAGTATAAATAAGATAATTTTTAGCTAATATAAAGAAATATGTATTAATATCTAGTATTAACCTATATTTTTGCTAGTCTAATAGACTTGGTCACATTTTCAAACCTTAATTTATCCAAACCTACTCTAGACGCTATTAGCGATATGGGTTTTGAGTTCGCTACTGAAATTCAGTCTAGGGCTATACCTGCTTTAATGCAGAATCAAGATTTAATCGGACTAGCTGGTACTGGCACTGGCAAAACAGCTGCCTTCGCTATCCCTACTATTGAGAAGTTAGATCCTAAGTCTCAAGACTTGCAAGCACTGATACTTTGTCCTACTCGCGAGCTTGCAGTGCAAGTAGCAGAGCAGTTCACTCTACTAATGAAACATCACCAAGGGCTATCTTGCTTAGCTATTTATGGTGGTCAAAGCATCTACACTCAGCTTAAAGCTCTGCAACGCAAACCTCAAGTAGTAATCGGTACTCCAGGCAGAGTGATGGATCATATGCGCAGAGGCACACTAAGACTGCGCAGCCTTAGGTTCCTAATATTAGATGAAGCTGATCGTATGCTTGATATGGGCTTCCAAGATGCTATTGAAACTATACTAGAAGACACTCCTAAAGAGAGACAGACAGTATTATTCTCAGCTACTATGCAGCGTGAGATTCTCAAAATCACTGAGAAATACCAGAAAAATGCTCAGCATATAGATGTCACCACGGGTAAAGAACAAAGCCCACAAATAGATCAAAGCTATTACGAAATTAAAAACTCTAGTAAAGTACAAGCGCTTAAGCGCCTGCTTGCTCATCATAAAATCAAATCAGCATTAGTGTTCACCAACACTAAAAGAGGCGCTGATCATCTCTGCGAAAAACTTCGCAAAGACGGTTTCGCTGCTGCTGCCCTGCATGGTGACTTGCGTCAAAGCAAGCGCGACACTGTCATGAAAGGTTTTAGGCAGGATGAGGTTAGATTACTGATAGCTACTGATGTGGCTGCTCGTGGTATCGATGTGGATGATGTAGATGCTGTATTTAACTATGATCTACCAAGAGACGATCAAGACTATACTCACCGCATTGGTAGAACTGGTAGAGCGGGTAAAACTGGTCTAGCATTATCATTCATTGTCGGTTCTGAGCGCCAACATATAGAGCGCATAGCTCGTCGCAGTGGTACTGATATCACTCC
>CAYUFH010000139.1:0-1818 GCA_964444015.1 uncultured Gammaproteobacteria bacterium
TCCTATATATAAAGATGGAGCTTACCTAGCTAAAGATTTTAGCCATCTCACTAAAGACAAAAATCTAGGCTTAAGTGCTCCTTTACTAGAGAATCATCTCGGTCTCTATAAAGGTTACGTAGATAAAGTTAACGCTGCGGAGAAATATTTTCGCAATTATACTCAAGGTGATCTCGATGCTAATCATGCCAAAAACCTAGCGTTTTCATTAAATGGCATGGCTCTGCATGATATTTATTTCTCAAACATGAGCAGTTCTGGTTCTAAGCGCTCACGCAAGCTTAATAAAGCTATAGAAGCAGATTTCGGTAACTTCGATAATTACCTCAAAAACTTAGCTAATATTGCTAGACAATCCAAAGGCTGGTCACTAACTTGCTATAACCTACTGAACGATAGGTTGGTTAACTATGGTATTGCTAATCATAGTGATAATTTCCCTAACTTTGTTGTGCCAATTCTGGCTCTAGATGTTTATGAACATGCCTACGATAAAGATTTTGGTGTGAGCACTAATGGCAAAGACAAATACCTAGAAGTATTTACTCGCATTATTGATTGGGATATGGTCAGTCGTCGTTTTGATGCCGCTAGTTAGCGCTTAGGCATTTTATAATCACAGAGTTTGGATATCTTCTCAAGACAAGTCCAAGCTTGCTCTTCTAAACCCCTCTCTTTATCAGGCTCATAAGGGCTACCAAACTTAATTACTACATGATGCTTAGATTTATAAGTAATACCTACTGGTAATAGTGGTACTTTAGCCATGCGCGCCACAAAAATAGCTCCAATGTGCGGCTCACCTAAAGTCTCAGAGTGCGAGCGCGTGCCCTCAATAAAAATACCAAGATTCCAACCCCAGGTACGTAAAGCTTCGCGAGCTAATTTCATACTTGAGGCATCTGGTTTCTCACGATCAAGAAGAATAGCGCCAAGAATACTAATTAATTTTGCAAAAATAGGATTTGTAAATAATTCTTTTTTGGCGAGAAATGCCACTGCAGTTTTACTTGCATGGGCTAATAAAGGTGGGTCTTGCATGGAGCGATGATTAGAGACTAAAACATAGTTTTTGGACCAATCAATCTCCTTCATACCCTCAATTTCAAGCTTAAAAAATAATTTGTAATAAGGGTATAAGAAAAAAGTCCTGGTAATCCAGTAAGCAAATAAGTTCGGGCGACTAAAACGAGACGTTTTCATAAGCTTCAAACTGCTATAATATCAGGGTTTCATGGTTTTTTACAGTACAGAAGCGCGCATATCCAAAGACCCTATCGTTGGCTTAATTCAGCAGGCGAGTAATGACCAGTCGCCAGATAAATTATTGGCGATAGTTGGTGCTGCTCATGGTGATGACGGCAAACTTTTAATACCAGAGGCCATCAATGAGGCTGCTCGCCAGCTTACTAGTAAAGGCCTCGATATGAATTATTGTCCAACTCCAGGCATTCCGCTACTCGGATCTTTGCTTTCTGAAGAAGTTCTCGGCAAAAAAACCTTATCCATTCTTGAATCCAAACATATCTACAAGTCTGAAATAGTTACCGCAGGGGGCACTAATGCTATTAGCATTGCCTTATCGGCTCTAACCAAAGCTGATGATGTAATTATTTCGCACAATCCACATTGGGCTGGTTATGATAGCGTCGCGTTAGGTACTGAGCGCAAGGCTCTAGTTAATTTTGAAATCTTAGATAAAAATGCTAATTTCAATATTCAATCCTTTAAAGACACACTAACTTTTAGCTGCGAGAAGCACCCTCACGCCAAAATAGTATTCTTACTCAATACTCCTTTTGATAATCCTCTTGGTAA
>CAYUFH010000140.1:0-1795 GCA_964444015.1 uncultured Gammaproteobacteria bacterium
CATGCAATCAGACCGAGCAAGAGAAATAGCAAAATCATTACTAGAAACTAAGGCTGTCACCCTCAATGCCAAAGAACCCTACACTTGGGCATCTGGTCTACGCTCACCTATCTACTGTGACAATCGCAAAACTTTATCAGATCATCATACGCGCGGTTTAATCGCTGATGAGTTTGTGATGCTAATTAATGCCAAGTACCCTGATGCTGAAGCTATAGCTGGAGTAGCGACTGCTGGTATACCACAAGCTGCAATAGTTGCAGATAGATTAGAGCTACCTCTACTCTATGTTCGCCCCGAGCCTAAAGACCACGGTCGCAAAAACCAAATCGAAGGGAATCTTAAAGTAGGTCAAAAAGTAATAGTCATAGAAGATTTAATTTCTACAGGCGGTAGCTCAATTAAAGCTGCTCAAGCTCTTCAAGAAGCAGGAGCCGAGGTGCGGGCTCTAGTTGCAGTATTCACTTATGGTTTCGCTAAAGCTGAGACCAGTTTTAGAAACGCGAGCCTCGCGCAGCACGCTCTATCTAACTACGATGTGCTGATAGAAGAAGCCATAAGCAGCGGTTATATCAGCACTGAAGATCAAAGTACTCTACAAGACTGGCGCAAAGATCCACAAGCCTGGTCAGATCGCTTTACAGCCAGAACCTAAAATAATGACTATGAATTGACTCTTGCGCCCAACTGCTTTTCTATTTTAAGAAAGTTTAGCTCATTAGGCTTGAATATTTTATAATACAAAACCTTGTCAGAGACTGCAATTGGACTAATATGATTGCTGTCCAGCTCTATATTAGCTTCTATAAAAAACTTACGAGGCTGATTATTAGCCATTATCACTATTAATTTGCCTTGATTTGCCACTAAATCATAGAGGTAGTTACGAGTACAATCCAAACAAGGAAGTAGTTTTTCTTCGGAGAGCAGGGCACTAGGTTCTTGCCTGCGATAGAGTAGCATTGCCACCATTTTATTATTGTTGAGCCCTTGCTTGCTTGCTGATAGTGCCGCCTGCTTCTCAGCACAATTACGATGCTGAGGGAGCTTCAACCATTCAGGCTGCTCAGGATCAATATTGGCTCCAGCATGTACTGAATAACCGTTATGATCATGATAAATCATTACTGCACTATAAGCAGTATTAGAAATTGGTGCTTTAGCCTCATTATTCTTCGCTAGTAAAGCTGAGACAAGCTGTCTTAGCCCTTCTTGCTCCAGTAAATCAAAATCAAAATATTTATTAGCTTCAATAGCCCTGCAGAAGCTTTGAACCGACTCTAGGTTTTCAAGCTGCTTTAATTTTTCGCCTGTGAAAAACAAAATGCTCAAGGATATATATTATTCCCATTTTTAGGGGTTTTTATCAGTTACTCGTTACGATTTAATAATCGTGAAAAGCTACTGTAGGAGCCAAAACTAAGAGCTTACACTGCGCCAAAAGAGCAGCTCTTAAGCAGGGTTTTTGAATTTGGTGATATTAGACTGGAACAGCAAATCTACAGACCCCACCGGACCATTACGCTGCTTACCAATAATCACTTCAGCTATGCCAGCTTTCTCAGAATCAGGGTTATAGTAATCATCTCTATAAATAAACATCACTATATCCGCGTCCTGTTCGATAGATCCTGATTCGCGCAAATCCGAAAGCATAGGACGCTTATCCTGACGAGATTCTACTGCACGTGACAACTGAGATAATGCGATCACAGGTACATTAAGCTCGCGAGCCAGTAATTTAATCCCACGAGAAATTTCTGAGATCTGATTAATGCGCGTTTCATTACTGCGA
>CAYUFH010000141.1:0-1787 GCA_964444015.1 uncultured Gammaproteobacteria bacterium
CAGTCGACTCATAATCGATTGGTCGAGTGTTCAAGTCACTCCGGGACCACCATTTTAATGCAGGCTCAATGGCAACTACTTCGCAATAATTATTCTCCTGAGCTTTTAGATTTATTTGATAGAGATACTTTGCGAGCACGCCTGCTAGTGAACCGTGGTATTAGTGATGTTCATTTGGCTCGTTATTATTCAGGTGCTGATATCCCTGAGCTTAGTGCTCTTGAGATTCCTGAGATGGATAAAGCTTTTCGGCGCATAGAGACGGCTATAACTAAGCAAGAAAAAATACTTATCTATGGAGACTATGATGTCGATGGCACTAGTTCGGTGGCTCTTCTTTATCGTGCCTTTAAGATGATCGGCGTTAAGGTTAGTTATTATGTGCCTAGCCGTCATAGTGAAGGTTACGGACTTAATAAGGCAGCAATTTATAAAATTAGAGACCAAGGCGTAAACCTGATGATTAG
The DNA here is from genome assembly GCA_964444015.1 of uncultured Gammaproteobacteria bacterium. GTDB lineage: Bacteria > Cyanobacteriota > Vampirovibrionia > LMEP-6097 > LMEP-6097 > CAYUFH01. The sequence continues at coordinate 468 of CAYUFH010000141.1, forward strand.
CTGTGATTGCGGTATTAGTAATTATGATGAAGTTGCTTACGCTAATACACTAGGCTTGGACGTAATTGTTACAGATCACCATTCTATTCCTGCAAATCCGCCACCAAGCGTAGCTAATTGTAATCCTAAGACTCTAGCTGAGAATCATCCTTTGCATCATCTGCCTGGTGTTGGTGTTGCCTATAAACTCGCTCAGTTACTTTTGCAGCATTTTGCTGGCGCTGATGCGGCGGCACTCTCTGAATCGTTATTGGATTTGGTGGCACTAGGTATGATCGCAGATATGGCAGCGCTGCGCGCAGAGAATAGGCTACTAGCTAGGCGCGGACTTGCGGTGCTGGCAGGCACTGAGAAGCCTGGGCTGAGAGCGCTTCTAGAGCTCTCAGGAGTTTTGCAGACTGGTACTGATCATATAGGTTTCGGGATGGCACCGCGCATTAACGCAGCAGGCAGGCTCTCTGACGCTACTAGAGCTGTAGAGTTAATGATTACCGAGGATGCTCTTAGAGCAGCTGAACTAGCAGCAGCCTTAGACGCAGAGAACCGCGAGCGGCAGATACTTTGCGATCAGCATTTTACTGAAGCGTTGGATCTTATTGCTGAGCAAATTGATCTTAAGAATGATTGTTGTATTCCTCTAGCTAAAGATACTTGGCATCATGGAGTGATAGGTATAGTAGCTAGTCGTATTATAGATAGATTTCATTTGCCGGTTTTTATTATGGCTATTGAAGGCAATTTAGCTAAGGGTTCTGTGCGTAGTATTGATGTTGATAATTTGGATATCTTTAAGGAGATGCAAGTTATTCAAGCTAAGCATAAGATTTTTACTAAATATGGCGGACATAGAGCGGCAGCAGGATTTAGTCTAGAAGCAAGCAGAGTAGTTGAACTTAAAAATATTCTGTGCGAACATTTTAGGCAAAGACTTAGCGCGCACAATTTATCTAAAACTTTAAGACTAGATTCTGCTGTTTTACTTAGTGAACTTGATTTTGATTTTTTCTCTAGGCTTGAATCGCTGGCTCCATATGGAATTGGTAATCCCAGCCCGCTCTTCGTCGCTGGTCCCCTAAAGCTGCGCTCCTGGCGTAGTATCGGTAAAGACGGCACTCATCTTAAATTGCATCTAAGTCAAGAATCGACTATAGGTGGTATTAAGATTCCGCCTAATAATAAAATCTACGAAGCCTTGTTGTGGAATAGGGCTGAGGAGTTTCTTAGTTATATAGCTAAAGGAGAGCAAGAGCTAGTAGCTGTTTTTAGTTTGCGAGTATCAGAGTATCAAGGTGATAGATCTTTGCAGTTGGAGCTTAAAGA
>CAYUFH010000142.1:0-1725 GCA_964444015.1 uncultured Gammaproteobacteria bacterium
AAGAAGAAACAAGTTTTAGCAATGCAGCCATCGATGCTAGTGCTTACTTAGTATTCACTACTAACGGCACCGCTGAGACTAATACTGTTAACTCTGTAACCTTCACTGTTTACTATACTTTGACCTCTGATTAAAATAATATTTATTGGTGAAATATTAGAGTAGACTCTAATATTTACAGTTAAAGTTTAGGGTATAATCTAAAATATAACCATGAAATTCAGGCGCATCAGTTCAGCGATAGAAGACGATTTATGCCAAAAAATGGTTTTCGTTGCCGGTCCTCGCCAATGCGGCAAAACCACCATAGCTAAAAATCTACTTAAAAATTATTCGGGACGCTACTATAACTGGGATCTAACTGACGATCGTAAACTTATAATGCACTCTCAGCTTGAACGCGATAAAGAGCTTTGGATTTTTGACGAATTACATAAGTTTAGAACTTGGCGAAATTGGCTGAAAGGACAATATGACGTTTTTGGTGAACAGCACAAGATTTTAGTTACCGGTAGTGCAAAACTAGATTTTTATAACAGAGGCGGTGACTCCCTACAAGGTAGATACTTCTTGCATCGCTTGCATCCACTGACATATTCAGAAATTCTTGGTTTAGATTTTCAAGACGATAATATAGATAGTATTTTTTCTTGCTTTAGCCCACAAGTTAGTGATTCCGATTCTACACTTTTAGACTTAATGCAGCTTGGCGGCTTCCCCGAGCCTTTCTTCTCTGGATCAGCGAAGCAAGCTGCCCGCTGGCGCAAAAGCTATGGTCCAAGACTTATTCGCGAAGATATTAGAGATTTGGAGAACATAAATCTTCTAGATAAAATGGAACTACTTTATTATCAATTACCAAATACCGTAGGCTCTAAATTATCAATCAACAGCCTTAGAGAAGATCTTGAACTTAGCTTTGAAACAGTTCGCGATTGGATCAAAATATTTGAAAGAAACTATGCTTGCTTTAGATTAGCTCCTTTGAGCGGCACTAAGGTTCTTAAAAAAATCAAAGCAGTTAAGAAAGAACAAAAACTATATTTTTGGGACTGGGCAGTAGTTGAAGATGAAGCTGCTCGATTCGAAAATTTAATCGCATTACATTTACTAAGGTTTAGTCATTGGCTAGAAGATTACCATGGGCTCAGAACCGAACTAAGATATTTTCGAGACCTAAAAGGGCACGAGGTTGATTTTATATTGCTTAAAAATGACCAACCTTGGATAGCCATCGAAGTTAAACTCTCAGCACAAAGTTTAGACCCAAATTTAAAATATTTTCTAGAGCGCGTCCCTTGCAAATACGCTTTTCAGCTACATCTCCACGGTAAGGATGATTACTCCTTAGCTGACATTAATGGTGCCAAAATATTTTCTATGCCAGCAGCCAAGTTCCTATCAGTCTTGCCTTAACAGTCATCATTGCGAGCCCGAAGAGTGACATAATCCCCATACTCCCCCAAACAACCTAGAGAATAAGTTTTTAGTCCCCCAAAAGTACTAGCAAAAGCAGATTAGGGCTTAGGTGATTTTGTGCATGTTATTAAAGTAGGGATTTTAACCCTCTAACTAATGATTGGCTCGTGAATAAACCGAGACTAAAATTCAGCCTATTCTGGCGGCGTTTAATTGCGGCCGCATTGCTGTCCTCTTTATTAACAAGTCCTGTACTCGCAAGCTTCGATCCGCGCGTAGAAGATCGCAGCACTCTTGATGCTGCTG
>CAYUFH010000143.1:0-1723 GCA_964444015.1 uncultured Gammaproteobacteria bacterium
TGCTCAGCAGTGATACCGAGTTGGTGTTTAACTGGAGGAATGCTAAGTGTCTCTCTATCTTCTTCTTCGTAGCAGGGACGATCTTCTTGATAGAAAATACCAGTAGCGATACCTTTATCTGAAGGCTGGAGGGCTCTTGTTAGAGCAGCTAGTTTATCACTAGTGTTATGACCTTCAGCATTAATATCAATAACGCTATCTCTGTAGTATTGTGCCGTGTTTACTTTATTAAAAGTAACGCAAGGACTAAAAGTATCAATGAACGCGAAGCCTTTATGCTGGATAGCGGCTTTGTAGATCTCAACAAGCTGCTTAACATTACCAGAGAAACCACGAGCCACAAAACTAGCACCAGCACCTAAAGCTAGAGCAATAGGATTAAGCGGTGATTCAGGGTTACCAAATGGAGTAGATTTAGTTTTCATACCAAAGCCACTTGTCGGCGAGGTTTGACCTGTAGTTAGACCGTAGATAGAGTTGTCCATCACGATGTAGGTCATATCTATGTTACGGCGCAGTGCGTGCACGAAGTGTCCGCAACCAATACCAAAACCATCACCATCACCACCGCAAGCAATAACATTCATCGCAGGATTAGCAAGCTTAAAACCTTGAGCTACAGGCAAAGATCTGCCGTGCAGAGTGTGCATACCGTAAGCATTAATAAAACCAGAAATATTAGATGAGCAACCGATACCAGAAATCACCGCAACTTCATGTGGGTACATGCCCATTTCAGCTAGCGCACGCTGCAATACACTAAGTACACCGAAATCGCCGCAACCTGGGCACCAGTCTGGGTGGACTTCGCCTTTAAAATCTTTTGCGTCTAATGCTGTTCTTTCTTTTAGTTGGGTCATAATTTCATTTCCTTCGTTTGGGGATTCTTCGCTGCGCTCAGAATGACAAGTTATGGATTGCTTCGTCGCTATGCTCCTCGCAATGACGAATTACGCATGCACGGGCTCCTTCTTCTTAAGCTTAGTAAGAGCTTCTACAATGAATTCACCTGTGAACGGCTCACCATCGTATCTCTGTACACTTTCTTTGATTGCAACAGCAGTCTGCGACAAGAGATAAGTAGAGAATTGATTACTAATATTATTCTCAATAGCTACTATACGCTTGCAAGACTTAAGCATCTCAGCTACTTTCTCTTTGTTAAGCGGATAAATATCAGTGAAGTGGATTTGGTTAGCTTCTATTCCTTCAGCTTTAAGTAGTCTTACCGCATCAGCAATAGCATCGTGAGTAGAACCGTAGCCTAGTAGAGTCAGCTCAGCTTTATCACTGCCTGTAAGCTCCGGAAGTCTAGAATCTTCCTTAACCATAGTTGTCTCTTTAGACATGCGGCGCGCATGCATCATGTTGCGGGTTGCAAGTGACTCAGGCAAGCCTGCAAGCACGTCAGAAATCACTACACCGGCTTCATCATGCTCATCACTAGCCACTGTATACATTTGACCAGGTGCGCCAGGAAGAAGTCTAGGTGAAACACCATCTTCAGACCAAGCATAACGCTTGTATTTCTCTGGTCCTTTCCACTCAGTGAGTAGCTTACCGCGCTCAATAGAGATTTTAGAGAAGTCATAAGGAGCTACAGTCTGGTAATGCTCAGACAAGAACAAGTCTGAGAACATTATTACTGGAGTTTGATATTTCTCAGCAATATTGAGTGCACGTGCGGCTTGATAGAAAGCATCCTCAGGATCTTTAGGCGCGA
>CAYUFH010000144.1:0-1517 GCA_964444015.1 uncultured Gammaproteobacteria bacterium
AGCTGACCGCCCCTCTCTCTGGCTGGCTTTAAGGCTTTGCCTACTGGAACCATCATGCCGATTACATGATCTGCTGGTAACTTGATTATCTCAGCTACTTTTACAGGGTCGAAACCTATCATAGGGCAAGAGTCGTAGCCCATTTCTTTAGCAGTTAGCATTAATGTTTGCGCAGCGATACCAACCGAGCGCATGGCTTCATCACGCTGTACTTGCTCGCGTCCTTCGTAGAACTTGCCTATCATCGGCACTAGATAGTTGCGCACATCTTCTGGTGCGTTAGCCCAGTAGCGCTCTGGCTGCTTTGCCCAAGCTTTAAGATCAGCGCAGATCAGTATTACTATAGAAGCTTCAGTAACTTGTGCTTGATCCCAAGCTGCGGCGCGTAGTTGTTTGCGGGTCTCAGAATCTGTCACCACTACGAAACGCCAGTTCTGAATATTGAATGATGTCGGCGAAAGTATAGTAGTTTCGAATAAATTTTTGATCTCGGTTTCTGTCATTTGATGACTAGGATCGAAATGCTTAATAGCACGGCGCGAGCGTATACTTTCTATGGTTTGCATGAGCTATATTTTAGCTGAAGTCTTAGTTAAGCAGGATTTTCTCCTGGCTGCTCTTTTACTGGACTAGCAAATAGTGCCTTAAGTCCTTTAAGAGCCTCTATTGATGCAGCAAGCATTAATTGAAAATCTTTATCTTCACTGTTGATAGTGGTTGAAGCGACCCCGGCTATGATTGGTGTGGCTACTCTAATTAATGCATCTAAAGCATTCAGCAGATTTTCTCTATCGCTAGGTGCTCCATCTAGACCTGTAGCTGTAAGCTGCTCTACCAGTAAAGCCTTACTTGGTGCACTAGCATGAAGTTCTAGTATTTTTGCAGTGACTCGCTGCAAGCTTCTTGTAGCTTGTGCCGGCTCTTTTTGCGCTGGTATGCTATCAGCTTGTTTTTTTAGAGCTTGGGAGTTCTCGTTTATTTCTCTACATAGTGAAGATAATGTTGTCATAACAGTAATAATATAATAATCTGCGTATTATTTCAATCCTTTTTTATCTTTGTTTAGCTATTTTTAAGCCAAAAACCTGTATGCCCTTGCTAAGATTCCAATTCTCGACTCAAGAAGTCGCTGTACCTGAAGAGTTTCAGCCTAATAAGCCGGAACTTTTCAAGTGAACTAACGAAAGTGATGTTCATAAACAGTGATCCGGGGCCCGAGGCCAAAAGCCTCAAACCCCAATCTGAGACTGAGCTGTAAACTGAAAACTGCATATTTGACGATACACAGAACGGATATGTTCTGTGTAAGATAGCTAGGTCTGATCTGAATCTAAATCTAATTCTGTGATTTAGATTCATACAGAAACACAAAAATAAAAAGCACACCTAAGCATCGTAAGTTTTCGAACCTAGTGTCGAACTCACAAGGTGAGATACTAGAAAGAATTTACGAGAAACGGGAAAAAAAGCTACTAAGTGCGTATGGTGGATACCTAGGTACAAGCAGCCGAAGAAGG